>JBGTHI010000087.1:0-17437 GCA_041746295.1 Myxococcaceae bacterium | reverse complement strand
TGAGCCTGAACCGTGCTCAGGACGCACCGTCCGTCGCGGTCCACGTCGAGCTGAAGCGACTGCTCACCGGCCGCCGCCGCGGCGTGATGGGCCAGGCCGGCCACGCTCCAAAGAGGCGGCGGCCCACTCGCGCTGGGAGAGATCTGCTGCAGGCCGATCTCCCGGACCGGCTCCTCCGTGCTGGGCACCTTGAAACGGCGCTGCGCGGGGAGAGGCGTGTTGTGCTCCAGGAGCTTCTCCGGCTTGACCGAGTTTCCGGGGCCCGGCTGGAAGAAGATGGGCGCGGAGAGCACCTCGAAGAGGGTGGCCCCGGAGCTGGCGATCACCGATTCGCCATAGAGCGCAGCGCCGCGTGCCCCCAACCCCTCGTCGTCGATCTCGTTCCAGGAAGCCGGTCCCAACAGCCCCAGCAGCCGTTTGCGCAGTGCCGGCATCCGGTTCTGCGCCCCCAGCAGCAGCACCTCGTCCGCCGCGAAGGTTCTGCCCGGCCAATCGTCGAGAAGCTCCCGGACCACGGCAACAGCCCGAGCGAGCGGCGCCTGCAGCATCCGCTCGAGCTCCTCGCGGTCGATCTCCCAGTCCAGCTCCACCGAGCGCCCTTCCGGGTCGATCGCGAGATTGGGCAGGTGGAAGACGGTCCGCTCCTGCTCGCTCAAGCTCTTCTTCACCCGCTCAGCCTCCCGCACCAGCCGTTCCATGACCGCCGGGACGCGGGGAAGGGTGAAGGACTGCCGCGTCTCCCAGGCGGAAAGGACCGCCTCCGCCAAGTGGCGATCTAAGGCGGAGCCACCCAGGAAGGGGTCGCCTCCGGTGGCGACCACCCGGACCTCGTGCCCGTTGACCTCGAGCGCCGCGACCTCCAGCCCGCCTCCTCCCCAGTCGATGGTGAGGAACTTGGTGGCGCCGGACCCGCTCTCATCCCACCGGAAGGCAAGGGCCGCAGCGGCCGTGCAGCCCACCAGCCCCAGGATTTGAAGGCCGGCGCTCTGCGCGGCCATCACTACCGCGGAGCGCTGGGCCTCGGTATAGGTGCCGGGCACACAGAGGACCGCCTCGCTCACCTCGCGCCCCAGCTGAACCTCGGCTGCTTCCTTAAGGGCGGAGAAGAGCACCCTGGCCAGCTCCTCCGGAGTGTAGAGCCTGCCCCGCAGCCAGAAGCCGAGCGTGCCGTCGTGGGCGGCGGAGGCGAAGCGGGGGAGTGCGGGGTGGGGCGCGAAGGCGCGGCCGACCCATCGAGTCACAAAAGTGACCTCTTCATGGCCCGGCGTCCCGAGATCGCGCAGCTGGCCGGGAGCGCGGACCACCACCCGCGGAGCTCCGTCATCCGAGACCGAGATCACCGAGGGCAGGTTGAAGCCCACGCCATCGACGGAGAGGAGCTGCGCCTGGCCACCGATCACCGCCGCCATCCGGCAGCCCATTCCGCCCAGGTCGATCCCCAGGGCCAACCGCCCTCCCAAGGCTCCCTTCCACATCGGATCCAGCTTGCTGTCAGGCTCAGGCGCCGCGGCGCGCGCCTCCTTCCACTGGAGGATCCGATCCACGAGCGTGCTGCTGGCCTCATCGAGCCGGATGAAGCGGACGATCATCCCGCTGCGGCTGGAACCGGTCCCCTGACGCTTCTCCACGGCCCCTTCGCCGCGCATCAACGATGCGCCGCTCTTGAGCATCAGCTCGAACGCCACCGCGGTCCCCGGCGGCTTGGGGGACTTGGTGGCGACGAACATCCCCTTCCGTGCCACGTTCAGGCCGTAACGCTCGATGAACTCCTCCTCGCTCGAGTAGGGGAGGAGGATCCGCAGCCGGATCGGTTTGTTCTCTTCCGCCACGAGCTCTTGACCTCAGGCACCCAGGAGCTGAATCAGCTTGTCCATCGCCGCGGGGATCTTGGACGGATCGGTCCCTCCCGCTTGGGCCAGGTCCGGCTTGCCGCCTCCGGAGCCGCCCACCTCCTTGGCCATCTCCCGAATCAGGTTGCCGGCGTGAATCCCCTTGGCGACGACATCCTTGGTGGCCGCAACCAGAAGCAGCACCCTGCCCTCCTGGGAGCCGCCCAGCGCCACCACGCCCGACTGCAGCTTGTCCCGGAGCGAGTCGGCCAGGCTGCGAAGGATCTTGGCGTCGGCGCTGTCGAGTGAGCGGGTGAGGACCTTGAAGCCCCTTACCTCCTGGACCGTTTCGCCGGGCGCGCTCGTGGCTCCGGATGCACCGCCGCCACCGGCGGCCAATTTGAGATTGGCCGCGTCGAGGGACTTCTCCAGATCTTTGATCCGCCTGAACGCCGCGTCAATCCGCGGCACCAGCTCACGCGGAGAGGTCCGCAGCGCCCCGGCCGCTTGCAGAAGGTCGGTCTCCACCTGCCGGAAGTAGAGCAGCGCCCCCTCCCCCGTGACCGCGGTGATGCGACGGATGCCGGAGGCGATCGACGACTCCGAGGTGAGCTTGAACAGGCCGATGTCGCCAGAGCGGCGGACGTGGGTGCCGCCGCAGAGCTCGGTCGATTGTGGATGGACGCTGACCACGCGGACCGACTCGCCGTACTTCTCACCGAAGAGCGCCACCGCGCCGGAGCGCCGTGCCTCCTCAAGGCCCATCACCCGCGTCTGGGCTTCACTGTTCTCACGGACCCAGCGGTTGACCCGATCCTCGACCTGAGCAAGCTGGTCGGGCGAGGGCGCCGCGAAGTGGGTGTAGTCGAAGCGCAGCGCGTCGGGCTCCACCACCGAGCCGGCCTGCTTCACGTGGTCGCCGAGGACGATCTTCAACGCGCGGTGCAGGAGATGGGTGGCGGAGTGGTTCGCGCGGATTGCATCGCGCCGCTCACCATCGACCGAGAGATCCAGCGTGTCCCCGACCTTGAGCTCTCCCTTGACCACCTTGCCGCGGTGGACCACCAGTCCCTGGATCGGCCGCTGGGTTTCACCGATCGCCACCTCTACCTTGCCACCGGAGCCCAGAATGCGGCCGGTGTCCCCAACCTGACCGCCCGACTCGCCGTAGAATGGGGTGCGATCGAAGACAAGCTCGATCTCGTCGCCCGCCTTGGCGCTGTCGATCTCGATGCCGCCCTTGAGGATCGCGCGCAGCGATCCCTGTCCCTCGTGCCCCTTGCTGTCGTAGCCCAGAAATGCGGTCTCACCCAGCTGCGCGAGCAGCCGGTGGTACAGCTCTCCCACCGCCTTCTGGCCGGAGCCGCCGAACTCGCCCTTCTCGCGCTGCTCCTTCATCCGCGCTTCGTAGCCGGCCTGATCGATATCCAGGCCGCGTTCCTTGACGATGATTTGAGTCAGATCCCAGGGGAATCCGTGGGTGTCGTGAAGGAAGAAGACCGCGTCGCCGGAGAGCACCTTGCCGCGCGAGCTCTTCAGCCGGCCGACCTCGTCGTCGATCATCTTCAGGCCGCGGTCGAGCGTGCGCCGGAAGGACTCCTCCTCGTGCTTGGTCACCTCCAGCACGAAGGTCCGGTTCTCGCGAAGCTCGGGATAGATTGCGGCCATCTGCGCGATGACCGTGTCCACGGTCTCGGTGAGGAAGGGCCCGTCCAGCCCCAGCTTGGAGCCGTGGCGGACCGCCCGTCGCATGATCCGCCGCAGCACATAGCCTCGCCCCTCGTTGGAGGGCTGCACGCCGTCGGAGATCAAGAAGGCCGCCGCGCGAGAGTGGTCGGCGATCACCTGCATCGAAACGTCCAGGTCGGGATTCTCGCGGTATCTCTTGCCCGAGAGGGCCGCCGCCTTGGCGATGATCGGCTGGAAGAAGTCGGTCTCGTAGTTGGACTTGCGCCCCTGCACGACGGAGGTCAGCCGCTCCAGCCCCGCGCCGGTATCGATCGACGGTTTGGGCAACGGGACCAGCGGCGCGTCTTTCTCCTTCCGCTCGAACTGCATGAAGACCAGGTTCCAGATCTCCAGCCAGCGGTCGCAGTCGCAGGCCACGCCCTGGCACTTGCGCCCGGCCGCCTCCTCGGCGCAGGGAAGGTCGTCGCCCTGGTGGAAGTGAACTTCGGAGCAGGGGCCGCAGGGACCGGTGTCGCCCATCGCCCAGAAGTTGTCCTTCATGCCCAGCTTGAAGATCCGACCCGGTGGCACCCCCATGCCTGCCCAGAGCTCGAACGCCTCCTCATCCCAGGGGACGCCCTTCTCGCCATTGAAGACCGTGGCGGAGAGCCGCGCTGGATCGAGGCCCAGGGTCTTGGTGATGAACTCCCAGGCAAAGGCGACCGCGTCCGCCTTGAAGTAGTCGCCAAAAGAGAAGTTCCCCAACATCTCGAAGAAGGTGTGGTGGCGCGCGGTGAAGCCGACATTGTCCAGGTCGTTGTGCTTGCCGCCCGCCCGGGCGCACTTCTGCGAGGTGACCGCGCGGGCGTAGTCACGGCGCTCCCGTCCGGTAAAGACATCCTTGAACTGCACCATCCCTGCGTTGGTGAAGAGCAAGGTGGGATCGTCATGTGGGACGAGGGAGGACGACGCCACGCGGCGGTGCCCCCGCTGTTCGAAGTAGGCGAGGAAGGCCTCGCGGACCTGGTGGCCGGTCAGAGCGGATGACATAACGGACCATTATGCCACAGCCGCTTAGCGGCCCGCATCCCTTTGCCCCCTTGTGCTCTCCCTGGTGCCTTCTTACCCACGGTGAGACCGGTGGCGGATTGTTCCATGATGGCTTCCGCCCCATGTGGCCCCCCTCCAAGATCCGGCAGCTCTTCTCCCAGCCCATTCGGCAGACCGTTCGGCTCGGCCTCGCGCTGGGAGTTACCGTTTGTGGCGTGGCCCGGGCCAGCTCGCGAACCACCTACCTCGCGCGCCAGCTCCAGGGGGCGCGGGATGCCCGGGTTAAGGCGCAGGCGGCGGTCATGCTGGGCGCGCTGAACGATCCCGCGGCCAGTGCACCACTCTGCGCAGGGCTGTTCGACCCGGAGCCGACGGTCCGCAGCGCTTCGGCCAACGCCCTGGCCACTCTCAAGGAGGTGTCGACCATCTCCTGCCTGGAGCCCCACCGCAAGGACACCTCCCCGGAAGTCGCGCGGGAGGTCCAGAAGTCGCTCAAGACGCTCCTGGCGATCCGGGACCGCAAGCCTGAGCTCTACATCGCGATGGAGCCGATCTCGGACAAGGGAGCGGGCCTGAGCCACGAGATGATCTCCTTGGCCGATAACCGGCTTCGCGCCAAGCTGACCGCGCTGGGAAGCCTCTTTGCGCCGCACGGGGAGAGCCTGGCCTCGGCCAAGCAGACCATCCAGAAGAAGCGGCTCAAGGCTTATCTGCTGATGCCCGCCTTGGTCTCACTGCCCAATGGCGGCCTCCAGCTCAACATTCTCTGCCTCACCTATCCTGAGCGGGCGATCCTGGGGGAGGTGAACGTGAGGGCGGCGGGTGGCCACTCGGACGATTTGATTCGTGCGATCGCTCCTAAGGTGATTGAAGAGGTGGCGATGACCTTCGACTGGAGCTCCTGAGTCGGTATGGAAGGCTCGAAACGGAAGCTGCGAAATTTCATAATCGATCGCCGCTTCCAGCTCCGTTTTGCCTTCCGCGCGGTCGCATTGACGGCGCTGGTGGCGGGCGGGATGGGCGCCTTCCTCTGGTGGACCTCGCGCGAGCTCAAGGGTCAGGTCGAAGAGGTGGTGGACGCCCGCTCCACGGCCGCCGAGACCAGCAAGGAGTTGGGTCAGGTTGCGTTGAGCAACAAGCTGCTCGAGCGGCTCCACGATCCCACCATTGAGCAGGAGCTGATGGCCGAATCCCGGCGGATCGATGCCCGCTACGAGGCGGAGCGCGCGGCGATCGTGAAGGAGCGGGCCGAGCTGCTTCACCGGCAAGGGGTAATGGGTTTGGTGATCGCACTGGGGTTCGGCGCTCTGGCCATTGGCGTGGTGCTGGCGGGCATCGCCGATACCCATCGGATCGTCGGGCCGCTGCACCGGCTTCAGAAGCTATTGCAAGAAGTGGGGGCGGGGACCTTGGCCGACTCGCCCCGGCCGCGGGAGAATGATCAGTTTCAGGCGCTGTTCGAGTCGTTCGCCCAGATGAACGAGGCGCTTCAGGCGCGCTCCGGTCAGGAGTTGGAGCGGTTGGATAGGGCGGTGCGGCTGATGGAGGCGGGAGATCCAGCCACCGCGTTGGGGGAGCTCCGGACGTTGAGGGATGAGCTGTTGGGGCGCAGAAGCTCCGGCGCTACTCGACGATGAAGACGCCGCCGATCATCTTGTCCATTGCGCAGCCGTACTGCAGCTGGCCGGTCTTGGCGGGGGTGAACAGCAAGGCAACCTCCTGATTGAGCGGCAGCTTGGCGCGGGTCTTCGGCTCGTCGATCACGATGTCCGTGGCGCAGGTCTGGTCGGTGGTCCGGGTGACCAACAGCTTCACCGGCTCGCCCTTCTTGAGGGTAATGGGGCTGGGCTCGTAGCCCTTCTCGGTGACGGTGATCCGCACTTCGCGCGGCGCCGGGGCCGCAGGCTTCGGTTTGGTTTTGGGCTCCTTGGCCGCTGCGGACCCCGCGCCGATCAAGAAGGTGGCGCCGAGAGCGACCGCGAGGGCCCACTCCATCCACTTGCTCACCCGCTCCATTGCCCGGCTCCAGCTTCTTTGCTTGGGAATCAGTGCTCTTGCGCCCAGCGTACGATGGCATGAAAGGGGACAAAAAGCCCGCGTTCCGCGCTGTTCAGCAGCAGGTCGTAGGGCCCCACCTCGGTCACCATCTCGCGCAGCTGCATCCCGTTTCGTAGGGTGAGCTGCAGCGGCTGGCCACGCAGCGCCAGGAATGGACGCGGGTCGACTACCGGGCGGCGGTCGGGCTCGCGGATGATCGGCGCGGGCCTGTTGGTCAGCTTGGGCTCGCGCTGTAGCGCCGGTTGCCGGGTTTCCCACCCCCCGCGTGGAGCCAGCAGCACCACCTTGAGCTTCTCGATCCGCCCCTGCCGCTGAAATTGGAACCAGCCCGCCGACACGCCGGTCAAGTGATCGACCTGGGTTCGGTCGCCCAGGACCAGGCTTAGCTCGGTCTTCGCCTCGATCAGCCCCGTCAAGAAGCGGTCGACCGCTTCGCCTGGCACCGCGCGGCGTGCCTCCTGCAGCTCAGCCCGCCGTTCATCCAGCCGGCGCCGCTCTCGAAAAGACTCGATCGATCGCGCACTCTGCAGCAGCCCGAAGGCGTCCTCCAGCGCGAGGTCGCTGTGCTGAGCCATCAAGGCATAGGCCTGATTGAAGCGCCGCGCCTCTTCGGCGTGCAGTTGCTTCCAGATCCGGCACTTCATCTGTCCCTGCAGCTCACCCTTGGCGATCCGTGCCGGAACCCGCTCCTTGCGGGCAAGCTCCTGGATTCGTTCTTCGGAGGGCGGATGGGAAGGGGTTGTGCGGAGCGGCATCGATCTGGAGATACCTGGGCGCGACTTCCCGAATGTGGAGGGGCGGGAGGGGCCCGCGGGTCGGGGCGCGGGCGCGACCGAACGGCGGACCACTTCGGTCTCGGGCCTCGCACGAAAGGGGGTTTTGCGTTCCGACACGGAACTTCTCCTAAATGGGCCGGCCCCCGCAGCGCAGTTCGCGGCTAGACCTTCATGAGGCGAGCGCGAAAGACCGACTGGCCCGACTCCAGATAGCGCCGCTCCCGACTGGAGGGCACCTCCTCTGGATTATAAGCATGAAAGACGCCGGGGCCCAGTGGGTTGTGGAAGCCGGCCGACTCCAACGCCTCCAGCATCGCGCGCGCCCGATCCCCTACGTCGGTGCGAAGGTCGAATCTTCCGCCGGGCTTGAGCAGGCCGAGCAGCAGCGGGGTGAAGTCCGGGGTGAGGATTGCCCGCTTGTGATGGGAGCGCTTCCACCAGGGGTCGGGAAACTGAAGATGGATCTGCGACAGCGAGCCGGGCTTGAACAGTCGGGGTATCTCCACCCGTGCATCCCGCTCCGAGACCTTGAGGTTGTGGAGCCCGCGCTCGTTCGCCTTGTGCTGCACCTCGCGGGCGAGCTTCTTACGCCACTCGAAGGCGACGTAGCGGACCTCCGGATGGCGCCGCGCGTACTCCAGGGCGAAGCCGCCGGCCCCGCAGCCGATCTCCAGTTCCAGGCTCTCGGGGGAGCCGTGTCCTCCGAAGACTTGGTCCCAATCGGGCGGCTCGATGAGCTGCAGAAGCTCCTGTCCGGCGGGATCGGGTCGTAGTCGGGGGCCGCGCGTCATCGGGATTTTGGGTATACCCGGCAGCGATGCGCGTTTTCCATTCGATGTTGGAGGCCAAAGGGCCCGCCGCCGGTTCACTCGCCGATTCGCTCCTGGGGGGCGCGATGGCGTTGGGAAACTTCGACGGCGTCCACCTGGGCCACCAGGCGCTCTTCCGCAAGGCGGTCGAGGCGGCAGGACACGCGCGGGCCGCCGCCTTCACCTTCCACCCCCATCCTGGAAAGGTGCTGCAGCCGGAGCTGGCCCCCAAGCTGATTACGCTGCTGCCGCGAAAGCTGGAGCTGTTCGCCGACTACGGCTTGAGCGCGGTGGTGGTCCAGCCGTTCACCCAGGAGTACGCGGCCACCGCACCCGAGACCTTCGAGCAGGCGCTGTTCCGGGAGCTGAAGCTCAAGCACGTGGTGGTGGGCGGCGACTTCACCTACGGACGCCAGCGGGAGGGTACGGTGGAAACGCTGGCTGCGGCTGCCTCTGCGGCGGGGGCCACCCTTCATCGAATTGCACCGCTGACGGTGGATGGGGTGGTGATCTCCTCCAGCCGCGTGCGGGAGTACATCCTGGAAGGGCGGCTGGGCGCCGCGCGCAAGCTCCTGGGCCGGCCGTTCGATCTGGATGGCGTGGTGGTCACGGGGAAGGGACGCGGGCGCGGGATCGGTTTCCCTACCGCCAATGTCGACACGCTGAACGAGTTGCGACCCAGTCCCGGCGTGTACGCGGTGAGGGTGGCGCAGCGCGGGCCGGCGCCGGGCTCCGTCCCTGCGGGCCCCTGGCTCCCGGGGGCGGCCAATATCGGGGTCAAGCCGACCTTCGGCGGATCGGAAGTCACGGTGGAGGTCCATCTGATCGATTTCTCCGGTGATCTGTACGGCAAGGAGCTCCGGGTCCAGTTCCTGGACCGGCTCCGTGCCGAGCAACGGTTCGGCTCGCCTTCGGAGCTGGCCCTGCAGATCCAGCGGGACGTGGAGAGCGCTCGGGCGGTGATTGCGCGACACGTAGATCAGGCTGTGACCTGAGCCCCTAGTCCAGTGACGTGCGTGCGCCCACTCCCACACGCGTGTCTACATCCTGCTGCTTTGACACGCGGAGCCGCCGGGCGCTTTCGTTGACACCCTCTTTGTTCGGCCCCTTAGATCGACCGAGAGTCGCGCAAAGCTTGAGGGAGATTCATGTCCGGTCGTCTGGGTGAGTTGCTCGTCCGCGAGAATCTGATCTCGGTTCAGCAGCTGAGGAAGGCGCAGGAGGAGCAACAGAAGAGCGGCGCGCGTATTGGCGCAGCATTGATCAAGACCGGCGCGATAGAGGAGGCGAAGCTCACCGACTTCCTCTCCAAGCAGTACGGAGTCCCGGCGATCAATCTCCGCGACTTCGACATCGATCCGGAGATCATCAAGCTGATCCCCAAGGAGGTGGCGGAGAAGCACCTGGTTGTGCCCGTCAACCGAGCCGGGCCGTCGCTGATCGTGGCGATGTGCGACCCCTCCAACATCTACGCCCAGGACGATCTCAAGTTCCTCACCGGTTACAACATCGAGCCGGTGGTCGCCTCCGAGGTCTCGATCCGGGAGGCGATTGACGGGTACTACGCCGAAAAAGGTCCCTCGATGGAGGAGATCGTCGGGGAGGTCGACGAAGACGTCGAGGTCACCAAGGAGGAACAGGAGGCCCTGTCCGATATCGCCAGAGCCGCCGACGATGCGCCGGTGGTGAAGCTGGTAAATCTAATATTGTTGGACTCCATAAAAAAAGGCGCTTCCGACATCCATGTCGAGCCGTACGAGAAGGACTTCCGGGTCCGGTTCCGGATCGACGGCATGATGTACGAGGTGATGAAGCCTCCGATGAAGCTCCGGAACGCGATCACCTCGCGTCTCAAGATTATGGCGGAGCTGGACATCTCTGAGCGCCGGCTCCCGCAGGATGGCCGTATCAAGATCCGGATCGGCGGCGGCAAGGAGATGGACTTCCGGGTCAGCGTCTGCCCTACGCTGTTTGGCGAGAAGGTGGTGTTGCGTCTGTTGGACAAGTCCAACCTCCAGTTGGACATGACCAAGCTCGGCTTCGAGCCGGAGCCTCTCAAGTGGTTCAAGGAGGCGATCGACCGACCCTACGGAATGGTGCTGGTGACCGGACCCACCGGTTCTGGCAAGACCACGACGCTTTATTCCGCGCTGGCCGCACTCAACGCGCCGGATACCAACCTCTGCACCGCCGAGGATCCGGTTGAGTTCAACTTCGCCGGCATTAACCAGGTGCAGATGAAGGACGACATCGGGCTCAACTTCGCCGCGGCACTGCGCAGCTTCCTCCGGCAGGATCCCGACACGATCATGATCGGTGAGATCCGCGACTTCGAGACCGCGGAGATTGGCGTCAAGGCGGCGCTCACCGGGCATCTTGTATTGTCGACCCTGCACACCAACGATGCGCCGGGTACGGTTAGCCGTCTGCTTAACATGGGCATCGAGCCCTTCCTGGTGACCGCGTCGCTCAACCTGATCCTTGCCCAGCGTCTCGCCCGGAAGCTCTGCGCGGTTTGCAAGAAGCCCGCGAACCTGACTCAGCAGGCGCTGATCGAAGCGGGGGTGCCCCCCGACAAGGTCGGCAGCTTCACCCCGTACACGCCGGTGGGCTGCCGCGAGTGCAACGACCGCGGCTACCGCGGCCGGGTGGCGCTTTACGAGGTGATGCCGTTCTGGGACGGGCTCAAGGAGTTGGTGATCAACGGGGCCTCGGCGGCCGAGCTGAAGCAGGAGGCGATCCGCTTGGGCATGCAGTCTCTTCGCATGGCCTCGCTCAACAAGATGATGGCCGGCGTCACCACCCTGGAAGAGTGCGTGGCCAACACCGCTCCGGATCGGTTCTAGGAAGATGGCCAATCTTCATCAGCTCTTGAAAGCGATGGTCGAGAAGGGAGCCTCCGACCTTCACATCACCACCGGCTCTCCGCCGCAGCTGCGGATCGACGGCGAGCTGGTGCCGCTCAAGATCAACGCGCTCACGCCCGTGGAGACCAAGCAGATCTGCTACTCGATTCTCACCGACGCGCAGAAGCACAAGTTCGAAGAGGAGAACGAGCTAGATCTCTCATTCGGCGTGAAGGGGCTCTCGCGCTTTCGCTCCAACATCTTCATGCAGCGGGGCGCGGTGGCCGGCGCATTCCGCACCATCCCCTTCAAGATCTTGACCTTCCAGGAGCTGGGGCTGCCCCCGGTAGTGGCGGAGCTCGCCAACAGGCCGCGGGGCCTGATGTTGGTGACCGGTCCCACCGGCTCCGGCAAGTCGACCACGCTGGCCTCGATCATCGACAAGATCAACACCGAGCGCCATGAGCACATCATGACGATCGAGGACCCGATCGAGTATCTGCATCCGCACAAGAACTGCATGATCAATCAGCGGGAAGTGGGTTCAGACACCCGCAGCTTCAAGCTGGCCCTCAAGTACATCCTCCGCCAAGATCCGGACGTGGTGCTGGTGGGCGAGATGCGTGATCTCGAGACGATTGAAGCGGCGTTGGTGATCGCCGAGACCGGTCACATCGCCTTCGCCACCCTGCACACCAACAGCGCGGTGCAGACCATCAACCGGATCCTGGACGTCTTCCCGCCCTACCAGCAACCTCAAGTGCGTGCCCAGCTCTCCTTCGTGCTGGAAGGGGTGGTAAGCCAGGCGCTGCTCCAGCGCGCGGGCTCGCCGGGGCGGGTGCTGGCGCTGGAGGTGCTCGTGCCCAACGCCGCCATCCGGAACCTGATTCGCGAGGACAAGATCCACCAGATCTACTCGTCGATGCAGGTGGGGCAGAACAAGTTCGGCATGCAGACGATGAATCAGGCGCTGGCCCAGCTCCTGATGCGCAAGCAGATCACCATTGAAGAGGCGTTCGGTCGAAGCGCCGACCCGGACGAGCTCAAGAACATCATGGCCAGCACTGCGGCCGGTCACGTTCCCGGCCAGCGGCCGGGCAGCGGACCAGGAAGATAGAGGAGATCGTCATGGCGGCTCCGGCGGTAGCTCAGAAGGCGGCGGCGAAAAAGGCTTCGGCGACGGCCACGGTGTGGCTCTGGGAGGCCAGGACCAAGAGTGGCGACGTCCGCAAGGGCGAGATGGAGGCCGGCGACGCCCCTTCCGTGGAGAATCGCCTCAAGTCGCTCGGTTTGACGCCAGTGAAGGTGAAGAAGAAGCCGTTCGAGATCAACATCAAGATCCCGGGCATCGGTGGCGTTACCGGCAAGGACATCCTGGTCTTCACCCGGCAGTTCGCTACGATGATCGACGCCGGCCTCCCACTGGTGCAGTGCCTGGAGATCCTGGGCAGCCAGATGGACAATCCGGAGTTCAAGAGAGTGGTGGGGCAGATCAAGACCAAGGTGGAGGGCGGCTCCACCTTCGCCGACGCCCTGAGCGATCATCCCAAGGTCTTCGACGAGCTCTACGTGCAGCTCTGCGCAGCAGGCGAGGTGGGCGGTATCCTGGATACCATCCTCAACCGGCTCGCGGCCTACCGGGAGAAGGCGGAGAAGCTGAAGCGCAAGGTGAAGAGCGCGATGACCTACCCGGCGGTGGTTATCTGCGTGGCGATCGGCGTCACCGCGCTGCTTCTTCTGAAAGTGACCCCGACCTTCGCCAAGATGTTTGCCGACTTCGACAGCGCGCTTCCCGCGCCGACGCAGTTTGTGATCGACATGTCGGACTGGCTGCAGAAGTACATCTTCCACCTGCTAGCGATCCTCGTCGCGGTGGTCTTCAGCTTCTCCTACACCTACAAGAATCCGAAGGGCCGCAAGTTCCTGGACAAGGTGTTCCTGAAAGCGCCGATCATCGGCGAGGTGCTCCGGAAGGTGGCGGTAGCCCGTTTTACCCGGACCCTGGGCACGATGATCAGCTCCGGCGTGCCGATCCTCGACGCGCTCGAGGTGACCGCCAAGACGGCAGGTAACCGCACGGTGGAGGCGGGCATCTACTACGTCAGGGAGAAGATCTCCGAGGGTAAGAACATCGCCGGCCCCTTGCTGGAGACCGGCGTCTTCCCGTCGAGGGTCGTGCAGATGATCGGGGTGGGCGAGGCGACCGGCGCGATGGACGCGATGCTCAACAAGATCGCCGATTTCTACGACGACGAGGTCGACACTGCGGTCGCGGGCCTCACTGCGATGATCGAGCCTATTCTGATGGTCTTCTTGGGCGCTGTGGTCGGTGGCTTCCTCATTGCTATGTACCTACCGATCTTCTCCATCGCCGGCGCGGTGAAGTAGGAGATCAGCCATGGCGGGGCCGGGGGGAGCCAAGCCGGTCTCGGAGCTCCACCTCAGGCTGGTTTGGGTCACCGTATTCCGCGCGGTCGCGGTCAGCCTGATCCTGGCGATGATCGCCCTGCGCCTTCTGACCCAGCCCGCCTGGCTAGGGTTGTCGCGCGCGGACTCGCTCTCCTTCGCGGTGATCGGGGCGGTCTACGTGGCCACTCTGATCTATGGCCTGCTCTTGCGCGCCGGCTGGGCTGGCCGCAGGCTGGCCTACGCGCAGATCGCCGGCGACGTGGCTGTGGCCTCGGCCTTGGTCTTCTTGACCGGCGGGGCCGAGTCGCCCTTCGCGTTCATCTATCTCGTTGCCGTAGTGGTCGGCTCGATCCTCCTCTACCAACGGGGCGCATTGGTGGCGGCCGGGGCGTCGACCGCGCTCTTTGCCCTGACGCTGTTCTTGGGAGAGCTGGCCTGGGCCGATGCCGGGATGGTGACGCTCCGGCTGGTTCCGCCTCGGCTCACCTACACCTTGCTCTCCAACGTGCTCGCGCAATTCCTGATTGCGGCGCTGGCGGGCTACCTGAGCCGGCAGCTAACCGCCGCGGGCGGGCAGATCTCCGAGAGGGAAGCCCGGTTGGCCAGCCTGGCCCAACTCCAAGAACAGATCCTGGGCTGCATGCCGGCGGGCCTGATCACCTGCGATGGCAGTGGGAAGGTGACCTTCCTGAACCGCGCAGGGGAGCAGATCCTGGGGCTGGACTCGGCAGTGCCGGAGGGGACGCTGCTCAACGGCGTGATTCCGGGGATGCCCGCCCTGGACAAACCGGTCCGGCGACGGGAGCTGGCCGTAGAGACCCGGGGGGGGCGCAGGATCCTCGGCATGACCGTGACGCCGCTGATCGCGCCGGACGCCGGCGCGCATCTGATCATCTTCCAGGACCTTACCGAGCTGCGGCGTGCCGAGGAGGATCTCCAGCGGGCCGATCGGCTGGCGGCGCTGGGGGCGCTCTCCGCGACGTTGGCCCACGAGATCCGCAATCCCCTGGCCGCGATGCGGGGCTCGGCGCAGATGCTAGCGGAAGATCCAGGCGTGGCTCAGACCTCCGCCAAGCTGGCGAAGATCATGGTGCGCGAGGCGGACCGGCTAGGCACGCTAGTGGACGATTTCCTTCGCTTTGCCCGGCCTCCCGCGCCGGTCTTGAAGCCCAGCCACTTGCATCAGCTGATCGCCGAGCTGGTGGAGCTCCAGCGGATAGACCCTCTGGCCCAAGGGGTAGAGCTGGAGCTCAAGCTGGATGAGGTGGTGGTGGAGGTCGACGCCGATCAGCTGCGCCAGGTGCTGCTCAATATCGTCCGCAATGCGCTGGCCGCGGCCGGACCCGGAGGTCGGGTCCGGATTGCGCTGCGGCGGACCCAGGCCGAGGTGGAGATCCGGGTCTGGGACTCGGCTGGGAGCATCGCGCCCGCCGACCTGGCCCGCATCTTCGAACCGTTCTTCACCACCAAGCGAGGTGGTACGGGGCTTGGCCTATCGACCGCGCATTCGATCGTTCACGCGCACGGCGGGATGATCCACGTCAGCTCTTCTCAGGAGCAGGGCACCGAGTTCGTGGTAGGCCTTCCTCTCGATAAGGAGGCTGTGTGAACGTCCTGATCGTCGATGACGAGCTGTCGATGCGCGAGTATCTCGACGTGCTGCTCTCCAAAGCCGGCTACGGGGTCACCACTGCCGGCAGCGTGAAGGAGGCGCAGGAGGCGCTCCTCGACAATCGGCCCGATCTGGTCATCTCCGACATGAAGTTGGGACAGGACACCGGGATTAATGTCCTCAAGGCGGCGCGCTCTCTCCGCTCTCCTCCCGAGGTGATCCTGATCACCGCCTACGGCAGCGCGGCGGCCGCGGTGGAGGCGATGCGTGAGGGCGCCTACGACTACATTGCCAAGCCGTTCGACAATGAGGAGCTCCGGCTGTTGGTGGAGAAGGCGCTGGAAAAGCGGAATCTGGTCCGGGAGAACAAGGAGCTCAAGCGGACGCTCGGGCCCAGCAGCGGTCGCGGCTCGTACCTGGTGGGCGCCAGCGCGGGGATGAAGGCGGTCTGGAGCCTGGTGGAGCGGGTGGCCGCCTCCAAAACCACCGTGCTGATCACCGGAGAGAGCGGCACCGGCAAGGAGCTGATTGCCCGCGGTGTCCACTGGAAGAGCGCGCGCTCCAACCAGCCGTTCAATCCGGTCAATTGCGCCGCGCTGGCGGCGGGGGTTTTGGAATCGGAGCTGTTCGGTCACATCAAGGGCTCCTTCACGGGGGCAACGTCCGACCGGTCCGGCATCCTGGTCTCGGCGGGGGAGGGGACGGTCTTCCTGGACGAGATCGGGGAGGTGCCGCCCGCGACCCAGGTGAAGCTGCTTCGCGTGCTTCAAGAGAGGCGGGTGAAGCCGGTAGGCAGCAGCCAGGAGGTGCCGTTTCAAGCCCGAATCGTCGCCGCCACCAACAAGCGGCTGGAAGCTGAGGTCAAGGCTGGCCGCTTCCGCGAGGACCTTTTCTACCGGCTGAACGTGATCACCATCGAGATTCCACCGCTGCGAGATCGGCGCGACGACATCCCGATGCTGGCCGATCATTTCCTGGAAGCGGTTGCGCAGGAGCTGGGTCGGCCGGCGCTGCGCTTCTCACCGAAGGCGTTGGAGGTGCTGCAGCAGTACGACTTTCCCGGCAACGTGCGGCAGCTCCAGAACATCGTGGAGCGGGCCGCCACGCTCTCCGAGGGCGATGTGCTGATGCCCGAATCGCTTCCGCCTACGCTGCGGGGCGAGCCGGTAGTATCGCCTGAAGCAGCTTCCGAGGGCGAGGTGCAGCTTCCATCCGGCTTCTCGCTGGAGCGGCACCTGGACGATGCCGAGCGGCGCTACCTCACCGCGGCGCTGCAGAAGGCCGACGGGGTCAAGACCCGCGCCGCGGAGATCCTGGGACTGTCGTTTCGCTCTTTCCGCTACCGCCTGGCCAAGCACGGACTGACCGATCGCGAAGAGGTGGGTGAGCCCCCTCAGGCGACCTGAGGCGGAACCAGCCGGAGCGAGGCGCGGCTGCGCTGTTGGGTCTCCTCAATGGCCCGCCGAACACCGTCGGCGGTGAATGGCTTCTCAAGAATCGGGTGGCGTGCGCTCTGGATGAAGCTCTTGGTGCGCTGGGTAAAGGCGCCGCCGCTCATGAAGACCATCCGCTCCAGCTGCTCGGGCGCCGCCGACTTGAGCTCGTCGTAGATGTCCACGCCGGAGAGGTCCGGCATCATCAGGTCGCAGAAGATCACGTCGTACTTGCCCGAGAGGATTTGACTCAAGCCCTCTCTGCCGGACGAGGTGGTCTGGACATCGTGCTGATCGCGCAGCAGGCGGCGGAAGAGATGGGTGACGCACTCCTCGTCGTCGATCGCCAGGATCGAAAGCCGCTTGAGCGGCGTCTTCTCGGTGGCAATGACCGGGGCGCTCACCTCCGATTCGGGGACCTCGCGGATTGGAAGGCGGATTCGGAAGCGGCTACCCAGACCCACTGCGCTGGAGACGTCGATGCCTCCGCCCAGCGATTGGATGATGCCGTGGCAGATCGACAGCCCCAGGCCGGTTCCGACACCGACCGGCTTGGTGGTGAAGAAGGGGTCGAAGATGCGGCCCACGACATCGGGCGGCATGCCGCTGCCGGTGTCCTCGACGTCGACCCAGATCTCCCGGCTGGCGCCGGAGCCGTTGCCGTAACCTTCAGGGCTGAGCTGGGTCACCACCCGAATCAGATGCCGGGCGGCGTCGCCCTCGGGCAGTGCCTGGGCGGCGTTGATCAGGATGTTGAGGAAGACCTGCCCCAACTTTCCCTCGTGCGCCAGCAGTGGAGGAAGCGCGGAGTACACCTTCTCCAGCCGGGCGCGGTGGCGGATCTCGTTGGCCGCCAGGGAGATCGCAAAATCCAGGGTCTTCTGGACGTCGGTCGATTTGAGCGCGTTCTCGTCCGCGCGGGAGAAGGCCTTCAAGTCCCGGACGAT
>JBGTHI010000086.1:0-3805 GCA_041746295.1 Myxococcaceae bacterium | reverse complement strand
CGCTGCGCACGAGATGACCTCCGTCACCGAAGCGGGCGCGTCTCACGACGCGAGGAGCGAGCCGGAGGCCAAGACCCTTTGGGGCAGACCGGCGCACCGCCCGAGTCGGGCGTTTCGGCACCTGAGGGGTTTGAGCGTTCGGATCGACCCCAGGCTGTTTCCTTCGGTGGCAGGCCTTCTCGCCGTGGCGCTCCTGATCTGGCTCTTCACCCGCCTGGTCGCCAGCGATGTACCGATGGGATTCCTGCTGCTGGAGGCGCCGCCAGGGGGACCCGCCTCGATGCGAGTCAACGTGGGCGGGCAGGATCTTGGGATCTGGCGACGCGGGGAGCTGTTCGCGCGGAAGGTTCCGGTGGGGCCGCTGCCGGTGGTGGCCAGCGCCGAGGGCTACAAGCTCTTCCGAGCCACGGTCGAAGTCCGGCCCGGGGCGGAGCCCACCGACCTGTCGGTGAAGATGGATCCGATCTCGCAGCGCGCCCGGCTGCTGGTGATCGCCATTCCGGAGCAGGCGGAGATCCGCGTGCAGCGTCAGGTGGTGAAGCCGGCGGGGGTTCCCGAGCCCTATCTGGCCGAGGTGCGGGTGGGGGAGCGGCAAACGGTCGAGGTCCGATACGAGGGCTTCAACCCGGTGACTCGCGAGGTGACGATCAACGAGGCCGATGCGCTTCAGCCGGTCTACATCCGGCTGGAGCCCCAGGACCTGACGGTGGAGGTGACCTCCACTCCCACGGGCGCGTCGATCTGGGTCTCCGGTCAAGAGCTGGGGTTGACCCCGGCGCGGCTGAGCTTGGACTCCAGCGTGGAGGAGCTGCAGCTACGCCGCCGCTGCTACGGTATGGTTACGTTGCCGCTGCAGGGGCAGACCCGGATCCACGGCTCAATGAAGAAGGTGAGCGGCTGTAGGCCCTAGCCCGGGGCTAGGTCCGGACCGACCTTAAGACCCGGGGAGACCCCGCTCAGTCGCTCGCGGCCTTCGGAGAAAGGCTCGATCTCCCTTTCGCGTGCAGCAGGCACCGGGAATGCAGAGATTGCCGGCATGGCCTCGTTGGCGAGCCCCCGAACAGCAGCGCGTCTGCCGACGAATGAGACGCGCGCCGTCGAGGGGCCGCCCAGTGGGGTGGACGATGCCATGGTGGGACGCCAGCTGTGGACCGCGCTCAATGCGCCAGACTACTGCCCTCCGCAGCTTCCCACCGTGGCGCTGGAGCTGGTGCAGCTCGCCGGCCGCCTGGAGGTGAAGGTCGAAGACGTGGTGAAGCTGTTGGAGCGCGACGCGCTGCTCAGCGGCCGGATCTTCAAGGTCGCCAACTCGGCGATGTACGCCGGCCAAATGCCGATGGCCTCGCTTCGGCAGGCGGTGATGCGATTGGGCCTGAAGAACGTCCGGGATCTGGTCCTCGAAGCAGCGATGAATCTCCGAATCTTCCGCGCGGCTGGCTACACCGAGGCGATGGAGCGGCTCCGGCACCACACCGGTGTGACCGCCCACCTGGCCCGGCTGGTCTGCCGGTACACCAGTTTCGAGAGCGAATACGCGTTCCTCTGCGGGCTGCTCCACGACGTCGGGGCCGCCGCATCGCTCCTGGTGCTGGGCGACACGCCGGGCAAGAGCCGCCTGCCGCTGGCGGACGTGCTCCCGGCGGTGGATCGCATCCACGAACAGGCCGGCGCCCTGGTGCTGCGATCGTGGGGGCTGCCGCCGGAGCTGGAGCTGATCGTCCGCAACCATCACCAGCCGAAGATCTCGGGATACCCCCACCCGGTGGTGGCCGCACTGGCCATCGCCGAAGCGTTGGCCAGCGAAGGGGGCTTGGGCTTCGACGATTTGAAGGCCGGATCGAGCGTGGTTGAGAGCAGCCCCGCCATGGCCTTCCAGGAAGCGATGGACGTTTTGCGCATCTCGGACAAGCAGCTGGTGCTGCTGCGCCGGGAGGCCGGCAATACGATTGCCGAGCTCAAGACCCTGTAGATAGCCCTACCGGCCGTCCGCCATGAAGCCTACGGGGCGGCGAGCGTCAGTTTCTTCCCCGCTCGTAGCGAGCGATGGTCGGTGATCCCATTCCAACGCTTGAGGTCGTCCACCGGCACGCCGTAGCGCTGGGCTACTGACCAGAGGGTCTCCCCCGCTGCGAGCTGGTGGGTGTTGGCCGCGGCGGTGGCACCGCTGCTCAGCACCGTTCGCTTGTGCGAAGGCCAAAGGATCAGTGCAAGGCCGATTCGCAGGGGCATCTTCCTGCCCAGGCCGTTCCAGTCGCGGATCTCCTCCACGCTGCAGCCGAACCGTTGGCCGATCGACCAGAGGCTGTCGCCGTCGCTGACTCCGTAGGTGACACGGGTCTTGCCCTCCACCGTCTCCGTCTTGACCATTCCCGAGCTCGCGGTGCGAACGGGCTTGGTGCCGGCCGGGATCTCATCTTGAGGCCGCAGCGCCATGACCCCGCTCTTTCGGGCCTGCGAGACCTGCCGGGCGATGACCGGATCCAGTGCCCCACCCGAGGCGGCTTTGCCAGAGGGCACCGGGATCACCAGCTCGGAGCTCAGCATGAGCGAGCGTGTGCTGCGCAGCCCGTTGAGACGCATGATCGCTTCGGGAGCGCTGTGGAAGGCTCGGGCGATCTGGGAGAGGGTGTCTCCCCTCTTGACCCGGTGGACGCGGAAGGACAGCCGCGCCCGGGCCGGGATCTTAGCGAGCGCCTCCGTAAACTGCTCTCCGCTGCCTTTTGGAAGCCTCAGCAGATAGGGGGCGTCGAGGCTTGCGGGCGGTGTGCACCACCGCTTCAGCTCGGGATTCAGATCCTTCACCTCGTCGACTGACACGCCTGCCGAGCGGGCGATCAGCTCGAGGTCGGTGGCATCGGTGAGCTTCACCTCGTCGAAGGCGAGCGGAGGAAGGAACTCGAACTCCTCGTCGGTGAAGCCGAAGGCCTTGTGGTTCTTGGCGACGATCGCGCAGGCGATCAACTTTGGAACGTAGTGCTGCGTCTCCTTGGCCAGGCCGCGGCCTTCAGACAGCTCCCAGAAGTTGCTCGAACCCGTCTTCTTCATTGCCCGGCGCACCTTGCTCGACCCGGCGTTGTAGCCGGCCCAAGCCAGGTACCAGTCGCCGAACTCACGCCGCAGCTGGGTGAGGTACTTGGCCGCCGCGCCGGTCGACTTGAGCGGATCGCGCCGCTGGTCTACCCAGAAGTCCTCATGGAGCCCGTACTGCTTGCCGGTGGCCGGCATGAACTGCCAAGGTCCGGCCGCCTTGGCCCGAGAGTAGGCGTGTGGTGCGAACCCGCTCTCGATCATCGACAGGTAGACCGTGTCGAGCGGCAGCTGATGCTGCTCGAGGATCGGCGCCATCGCAGGCAGGTAACGGGTGGACCGGCCCATCCACTTCTGAAACCACTTGCGACCGGGCCCCTGGAAGAAACGGATGTACTGCGCCACCAGGGGCTGCATCTCCACCGGGATGTCGAAGCGGCCGCGCAGCCGACCCATATCCAGCGCATCCAGGTTGGTCACCCGGGGCAGCTCGCCGAACTTCGAGAGATCCCCTCCCGTCTCGAGCTCCGATTCGGATTCCAGCGCCTCCTGGAGCCGGTGACGTAGCGGGTGAGCCATTCCCAATTGCTGAATTGCTCGGAGCACCTCGGCCTCGGACTTGGCCTGGAGCTCCGCGGGGCGCATCGTGGACTCCTCGAGCGCCCGCAGCTCCTCCAGCTCGGCCGACTCGGAGTCGACCTGCTGCATGACCTCGGGATCGTCCGGCAGCTCGGCGCTCCCGTCACCGTCCGCTTCGCGGTCGGCTCCGTGCCTGGAG
>JBGTHI010000085.1:0-19158 GCA_041746295.1 Myxococcaceae bacterium | reverse complement strand
CGAGCTTCGCCTCCGCCAGCGCGTCGGGCGAAAGCGCGGCCAGAGCCTGTGAATCCATCACCGGACCGTCCAGGGCCTCGAATACCTCGGCTCGAGCCCACTCGAGTGAAGCCAAAGCGGCGACATCGCTCCGAGGCAACCGCGAGCGGCCAAGGAACGCCGGCAAGTCTCTTCCCAACTTCGAGAGCGAGGGATGACGAGAGGGGTGGGCCTGGAGATAGTCACGGGTGACCGAATCGAAGAGGTCGTCTCCCATCAGTGCCCACAGCTTGGGAAAGTCCTCGCGGATCGTCTCGAGCTGACGCCAGATGAACATCTCGGCGTAAATGTCGATCCGCTCAGAGGCGGGGAGCTCCGCCGTCCCGTTCAAGAACGACGAAGGGTCTTGATCGGGCGACCCGGTGGCCGCGCTCCAGAACAGCGCCTGCGTTTCGGCGAGGCTCATGCGCTTACCCACTGGGGCGTGAATAATGCTCGTTCAATCTCGGCCGCGTTCCGGCTCTCGGTAACTAGGACATCCAGCTCCGGGATTCGGTCGTCCCACTCAATCAAGGTCGATACGCGGCCGAAAAGCGAGAGCGCCGTCCTATATAGGCTCCAAACGGAGTCCGGAGCGGGGCCGTCGTGCGAATCCAATAGATACTTGCCGTGGTCGGAGTGGCCGGCCAGGTGAATCTGCCCGATCCGGGAAGGGGGGAGCCCTCGCAGATAGACCTCCGGCTCGAAGCCGTGGTTGCGGCCACTGACGTAGACGTTGTTGACGTCGAGGAGAATTCCGCAGTCAGCACGCTCCGACACCTGAGCCAAGAACTCCCACTCGGTCATCTCCGACGCTCGAAAGGCAACGTACGACGAGACGTTCTCGAGCAAAATCTGCCGACCCAGCAGATCCTGCACCTGAACGACCCGGGCAACGACATGTCGCAGCGCCTCCTCGGTGTAGGGCAGGGGCCAGAGGTCGTGGACGTACCGTCCACCGTGGCTTCCCCAGCAGAAGTGATCCGACACGATGGCCGGCTGGATGCGTCGGATGAGCTGTTCGAGCTGGCGCAGGTATCCGTTGTCGAGTGGGTCAACTGAGCCGATGGAGAGTGAAACGCCGTGCAGCGCGACCGGGATCTCCTGACGCACTTTCTCCAGGACGGCAACCGGCCGGCCACCTATCGCCATGAAGTTCTCGCTCACCGCCTCGACCCACTCCACCGGAGAGGGACCCGACAGAAAAGCTCCGTAGTGCTTGGGCCTAAGCCCAACACCGTGACCGAGAAAAGGAGAGTGGAAGGACATGGGGTGACATGGGGCCGACGGTGTCGCCGGCCCCATCCTTTGTCTTAGTGAGCGGATTCCATGACCGATCCACCCTTGTCGGTACAGGCCTTCTCCGACGCGGTGGTCATGAACCCCTGACCCTTGCAGGCGTTCTGACCCTTGCAGTCGTTCTTTGCGCTTTTGCAGCTTCCCTTGCCCTTGCAGTCATTGACGCCGTTGCATTTCACCGAGGCGGAGCCCGACTTGTCGGCCTTGCCGCCGGCGTAGACGGTACCCGCTGCGAACATCGCTGCCATTGCGCCGGCGATCGCGGCGCCCTTCATCGAAACGTTCTTCATCGATTCTCTCCGTGTCGTTGCTGCGTTGTCGGTCGGCCACCCAAAGTCCTTGGGCAATCACCTTCCGACCTACAGTCTCGGCACGGGCAAAAGCGTTACAGCCACCTCAAACTAGGAAGATTTAAGCCCGGAAAGGCCTGGGAGAGAGGCCCCTGCGAGCATCGCAAGGAGGACCGCTCCCACATGGAGTGGCAGAATGTGAGAGGCCTCATGTGACAGTGGACAGGTGCGGTTGAGCACCACCATCGCAATGAAAGAACCTGCAGCAGCGATCGCCGCCAATCTTCCGGCGGACAGCCTGCCTTTGCTCGCCAGCGAGAGCACCGCCACCGCGGGCCCGATCCCCGCGATCAGCTCAATCAGAGGGCAGGAGAGATGCCAGCCCGGAAAGGCTCCCCAGGTCTGAATTTGGAGTCCGCCCAATATGAGGGCAAGCAGCCCGAAGGCTCCATTGACCAACCAGCCGACACTCGTCCCCACCGGAAGGCGCTTGGCCTTTGGGGCGGGAGGCCAGGCGGCTCGAAAGCTTTGGAGCAATGGCTCGTTGACGGACGTGGCGGCAGGTGGGAGAGGCAGACGGCCCAGCAGCGCCACGGTGGATCTCATCTGTGCGAAGTCTGTTCGGCAATCTCGGCAGGTGGCCAGATGCAGCCCGTAGGCCGCGCGCTCTTTCCAACTGAGCCGCCCTTCCATGTAGTCCACGGCGCGCGCGGAGATCTCTTTGCACCTGGGCATCGGCTACGTTCCGGACATGTAGGCGTCCAAGCGACTTCGGACCGCCAATCGAGCGCGATGAAGCAGGACGCGCTGGTTAGTCTCGGTAACCTCCAAAACGTTACAGGCCTCCTCGGAAGACAGCCCTTCGATGTCGCGCAAGGTGATCGCCAATCGCTGTCCAATCGGGAGCGCTGCCACCGCGCTTTCGATAACGCCCATCGCTTCTGCCTGCAGCAACAGCTTTTCGGGAGACTCGGTGCCCCAGGCTGATGGAGCATTGCTCCAGCGACCGTTGTCGGCGAATTGGGAGGTCTCGGGCTTCGATTCGAGCTCGACGTAGCGCCCCTCGCGCACCCCCCGGGTCTTGGCGCGATTGGCCACAATGCTGAACAGCCAGGTTTTCAAGGAACACCGTCCTTGGAATTCGCCGAGCGCACCGATGACCGCCAGCCATGCCTCCTGAACTACCTCTTCAGCCACTGCGGCATTGGAGACATAGAGTCGGGCCAAGCGGAGGAGGGCAGGGCTTTGCTGCTCTACCAGGTGCCGAAAGGCGGCCTCCTCTCCTGCTTGCAGCCGCGCGACCAGCTGAAGGTCCGAGCGGCCCGCGGGTTGGGGCTCGGGAAGAGACTCCCGCTCATTCATCCTGAGGGCGTCGAGCGCATCGGGCCCAAACGCATCACCCGGAGACGGGAGGTCAGGATTCTTCATGCAGGGGACCGCTGGCGTAGCGCGACCCCGGGCCGCAAGCCAGTTGAATGGCAAGAGGCCTTACCTCCAGCTCTTGGCCTTCGAACGCAGCACTCATCGGGGAGGCGCAGTCGAGCCCGAAGCCGCCGATCGTGGACGGAGCATGGCCCTGCGTGCCGTATGCGCTGTCGGTTTGGGCGAAGAACCGCGCTCAAATCAACGAGCGGGCTCCTGGTCCCCGGTGATCCCGATGAAATGGGGGCCCAGCGACCCCGCTGGTGACATCCCGCAGTTCGAGATCGCTCATTTCACCAGCAGGTTCGCGGCCGAGGCGTTCCGCTGCCCGTTCCTTGGCGAAATGACGGCGATAGTGGTCCACCAGTGCATTGCCGCTCCGGCTATGGCAGGCCGTCCCCGCCCAGCCCCATCAGTTGCGCATCCCTTTGGGGAGAAATTTTTGAAACCGGTCTGGAATCAGCTCGGTGAAAAGGTCCTTCATGTAGAGAACCGAGACGAGGAGCGTTGGGTTGGCCTCTCCGCGCACTACGGCTAAGTACGAGACCCGCACGAAGACGTTCTGGAGAAAGCCAACTGAAACTCCTGGTCCGAGGCGGTCAACGTTTTGAGTGGCATCGCTTACGTTCCAGATGCTCGCACCTTGGCGTTGGTAGACAGCCCCGAGGGAGAGCGTCACGATTGCCAGTGGTAGGCGCGGTGCGTACCGTGTCACGCCCAGCTCCGCCAACACATTCTGAGCCGAGCCGGCAAACGCGAGAGTGGCCGAAGCGTTCCAGTAATAGGTTGGCAGGTCTCGGGTGACATATCCCCCGGAGGGCAAGAGCACGGGCGTGGTCCGCCGAAATGCTCCCTGGAACATGTAGCCCGCGCCAAAAATGGGTTTGGCTCCGCTCCTCCCGTCCAAGAGGCCGACAGAAAGGTCCGCTATTGCAAGATTGAAGTGCGGCCAGATCCGCTGCGGGGCGGTAGGTTCGTCGTAGAGCGAGCAGAGCCCGTTAACTTGGCACTTGGCGCCTGCGCACATTGAATCGCCCCGGCAGGGGCCGCAGAAGCCTGGCGCCTCCGCTTCGACGAAGTCTGGATCCGCCTCAGAGCTCGATGGCACGCACGCGTACGGGAAGCATCGTTGCGGCTCCACCTTGTACTTACAATCGATCTTCCCTTCCGTCTGGGCGAAGGCCTGCGTGGAAGCGAGAGTGGCCAGAAGGAAGAGGTTGCGGCAATTGCGCATGGTCGTCCTCGGCTGCTACTGGGTAAAAAAGCTCTTCACTTCGGTTGCAATCACCGGGTCGTTCGCCAGGGCGAAGTGGGTCAGCGTTCCTGGGCCTCCCTCAAAGCCGTGTGTGCGGTCCCGCTCTACCTGCCCAGCCATTCGATACGAGGTCTCGGCTGGAACGAGCGTGTCTCCGGGTTCGCCGAGCTCCGGAAGGGTGAGGACCCCATTCTGAAGGAGAGCGTGGTTCTGCGTGTTGTGAGCGCGAGACAGAATGAACCTCACCTTTACGCCGTTCATGCGCGAGATGGGGTCTCGGAAGAACTTCGATCGCGTGTCACGCGCTCGTTGAAGCATGGCGGGATTCACGTTCTCGGCTGCCCAGGGCTCGGGGGCCTGCAGGTTGTGGTTGGCGCGCGAGGCCTCGGTCCCTTGGCTGATGCGTACCGAGCCCGGCCACACTGGCAACATCTGATGGATGGCGGGCCAGGTGCGGACGATTGCCTTGAAGCTGCGCGCGAAGGTCGCTGTGAGGTTCTCGCCCCGAAGGAGGGCGTCAGCAGCGTTGACCGTCCCAGAGAGCGGCGTGGCAAGGAACGCCACGTGGCTCACAAGCGATGCGAAGGCGCGATCATCATCGTTGTTCCGGGCCGCATAGAGTTTGCTGGCGGCGACGACCACCAACCCTCCTTGCGAGTGCGCGAGAATCCGCCATTTCGAGTCCCCGGTCGCGCGCTCATTCTCGAGTTCCTCAAGGAGCAGCTCTGCGCTGCGCCGGATGTCCGACCGCCAGTCATAGCGAAAGGCGTCGAAGTCCTGGAACTGATTGTAGACGAGCCAGAGCACCTCTCCAGGCGTCACCACGCTTCCCGTTTTGAGCGTCGTCTTGGTGGGGCGATACGAGTCCGGGTCGGCGAACTCCATGCTTAGCCGCTCTACGATCCCCTCCGCATCTGGGGCGACCCCGAGCTTTTGGAAGCCCGCTGAAATGGAGCTTGCGCCGGTCAGCCACGCCGCGGCGGTAAGCTCGGTTGGCCATCCGATGTCAGCACCGTCGAGCTTTAGCTTACATCCACTCGTTCCGGGAACGAGCAAGTCCTTCCCAGGCATGTTCCCTCCTCTAGGGCAGAGCTTCTGCTACTCGCGCAGTGGGTTGGCCGAGGTGCTGCGGGTCCCCGGGGCACAGCGGCGGGCATCATATTCGGGGTTGGGTCTGAGCGTAATCGCTAGATCAACGCGGCGGCAGCTGACTCGGAGAGGTGACCACCTTCACCTCGCGGAAGCCCATGCCCAGGAAGAGGGCCTGGATCGATCGCTGCGCGGATGCGGTGGCCCGCTCCCGAAGCTTTGGGTCGCTCAGCGCCTCTCTCGAATGCAGAACGGGCGAGCTCGAACAGCTTGGCGGTCTCTTCCGCATCGAGGTTGGAGCCGATCACTTCGGTCTCGGCCGGCTTCAGCTCGATCCTAACTTGAAGCGGAGGAAGCCTGACGGTGAGAGCCTGCTCTGACGTCACCTCCAGGCTGCTGCCATCGATCGCGTCCAGATCGAAGCCGTAGTGCGCGTCGGCGAAGACGATCGCCCGGGCAATCTATCGGCGGTCCGGCTGACTCCAGTCGCCACTTAGGGCCCGTCACGAAATAACATGAGCGAAGATTCACCGCCGAGGCGCCGGGCTGGCGCGAAGCGAGGAGGGCGCATACCGAGCGTATGTAACCGACGAGCGACAATGCCAGGCGGGATGGATCGGTGGCGAGATCGCTCAGGTTATTTCGTGACGGGCCCTTAGCGCCAGTGTGCGGGGTGCGTGCGCCAAGGGTGCCAGAGGAGTGAAGCCGGCTGCAGAGTTGAAGAAAGCCATCGGAGTAACGCTGCTCGCCGTGAGCTGACTCTCAAATCACTGTGCGAGCCTGAAGAGTCTGTGCGCTCTTGGCACCGCTCGGCCGCCTTGCCCTCGATTGGTGGGTTTCTTTTATGACTCCGCTATCCAGGACGACGCTCAAGGTTCGAACGAGCTGTGCTACGGGCGCTCGATTATCGTCACCGAGCGCTTCCGCGAGATCCCTCAGCGCAACACCATTGAGCGGCTCGTGAGCGGCCGTTCTCATGCGTCCGCTGACAAGAACTACTTGCTCGCTAGAGACATCATGCCGACTAAAGACCAGAGTTAGGTCGGTCGGAGATTCACTCAGGCTATCCGCTAGGCCCGATAGTAGCTCCGAGAGAGTCGCCTCTGTGTAGGCGTTGGGTGGCACTTCCTCGTGCAATCCTGCAAGCCAGGCTAAGGCGGACGTTTCATTTCTAAGAACGCCATGAGCAGCTTCCGCCTGAATCTGAAGCGAACTCCAGCGACGAGCCTGTTCTCCTTGCAACGCAAACGTTGAAAGAACTGTCAGGGGAGAACTTGAGTGTGCAAGGGCTTGACCTACCTTCTGGAAGGCTAGCGAGCCGAGCAGCAAAGAGGCTGGACTTTTCGCAGGATCCGCGGTCGAACCGGCCACCAATTGGCGCAAATGGCCGATATCCTCCACGAGTGCATCATGTACCTCCATTGCCCGCAGTAACTCCCCCTCATGCGCTCGTGCGTCTGCCCATTGAGCGAGGTGAGCGCTTGTTGCGACGAGATGTATCAACTCCGCAAATTCCCCCTGCGGCGTCAGCTTTTGGGCCGCTTCTCTCCATCGCAATTGGTTCCTAGGATCCTCCAGGATACCCTTTAGGATCTCCAGGGCCACTTCCCGCGGGGTATCCCCGAACCATACCTTCACCAGGCGGCTGTCCGTCGACCCAGAGCGGAGGTTCTCGTACACCCCCGCGATGAGGGCCTCGAGGGTCTTCGCGCCACCTCCCTCCGGCTCAAAGACATCGAAGTTAACCTCAAAAATATCATGAGGAGGACGCTCAAGCCTGAAAGTTTTATCCACAGCCCGGAGGACAGTTGCCAAGGGGTCGGTCAGTACCTCTTCAAATCCTGGCTGCAGGGACGGCCGTTCTCCAAGAAAAAGTTGCCCTGGATGTAAAGAGGCAACGGCCTCGTCGACATTGGCCGTGGCTTCCAATAGAGGAACAGGATCTCCTCCTTGTGACAAATCCACGGCATGAACACAGGCGGCCAATAGGGCGGGTAGGGATTCCTCATTTCCGGCCGATAGTCGTAGGTCTAGGTCTTCCAGATGCTCCAAGAAGTGGGGCAGTAGCAACGATTGTCTTGCCATGTGTTGTAATATGGTGCTTGTTGTGTCAATCCTAAAACCCACTTGAGGATCAGTTGTGACAGAACGCAGCTGCTTCAATTGACGGGCGGCATCAGAAAGTTGTTCCCGAATCCGATCAGGAGTGGAGGTCTCGGCCAGTTGATCAGAACCCGGAGTGGCCGCCCTTAAAGCCATCCATCTCCCTGCGTTCGTCGCCACGGTCACAAGTTCATCAATAGCTCGAGGCGGAAACCGGACAGCGCCTAGCCCCACTATTCCAGGTGTACGTATGCTCATTCTTTTTCCCCTGTCTTTTTTCTACTTCCAGAGACTGCTCGCAGATATGCCGCCCCGAAGCTCCCCGGGCAGAAGATTTTCGAGGCTCGCATAGACTCTCGAGAGCACCTCACGCTGGACCTGGGAAAACTCAAAACGTTCCAACCTTAACCGAAGCTCTCGGTAAAGCTCGATCGCGCGTTTTTCCTCTCCACACCGGCTCAAACAGACGCAGTAGGCCAATGAAAGCTCGACGCCGAGCTCACGCGCAGCCACCTGTTTCTCAACCAGCGCCTTGGCCTGCTGAAACTCTCCATGGCGAAGGAGCCGTCTGACGCGAGCATTAACGACGGAGAGATCAGGGGTTTGCCCAGCGGGTTTCACGAGAACTATAGACCTTTTTCTCGACCATACGTTGGCATCTGGATCGAGTTAGCGTGATCCATTGGGGCAAGTCAAAACATTAAATTGGACAATGCGGCAAAAGCTTACATAACAAGCAAACGAGAAATAAAGAGGTATGTAACGGTCACGCTCCATCCAGCCCGATTTGGATATGAGGTCGACGCTCCTGAACCTCCGCCCCAGCTGGTGCGTGCGAACCGGTTCCACAGATCGCGCACTATTCGAACCGGTCCGCTGAACGGCTCGAGGCTGGTTTGCGCTTAGCTTGGCGATGCTCTAAAGAACTCAAGGCCGAGTTTTGAGACGGACGTGGGCATGGGAATCACGCGGTTGACATCAGGCGATCGCCTCCACCCCACCCATCTTTTCGACATTCTCGCCACTTCGACCCGTGGGCTGGTCACCGCGGTAGCAGCGGTGGAGAGGATTGGGAATCGCTCCGACCTGACGCTCCGAGCCCTCAGGGCCATCGATACAATGGAGGAGATCGGTCAAAAGCCCAGGTTGTCAGGGATGATTCTCGAGAATCCCGAGCGCCTCGCGGCCGAGATGAGACTCCTTCTCGGTTACCAGCACCTCTCGGGTGAGAGCCTGCTATCAGCGATGGCCATCGCAGGAACCGCGTTCGGAGGAAGGGCGGCAGCCGAGTCGAGGATGGGCGCATTTGAGGAGATCAATGAGCGTGTATCGGCACTCCTATTGGATGAGATCAAAGATCCCTTGACACAAGTGGTAGGGGTCCTGGAGCTCGATCGGCTCGTGATCGCTAACCTGTCCGGCCGGACAGTGGAGGCTGCGATGACGGGCCTCCGAGAAGGCCTGAGGCCGATCATCGGGGAGCTACGGGAGCAGCTCGCATCGGTCTTCTCCGGCCAGAACGTCTCGGATGTCTACGCTGTCCTTGCGGCGAGCCTACGAGGTTTGCCGATCAAAGAGCTGCTCGAGCGCGTCTTTTCTGAGCTTCGTGTTAAACCTGGGCTCCTAAGAGCCTGTTGAACTGAGCGAACTTATGCGAGGCGTCGCGCCATAAGATGGAGCATGGCGATGTGGATGAAAGCCTCGGAGGATTCTGTAGTGCGCTCATAGTCCTTGGCGAGGCGGCGCTGGCGTGTGAGCCAACCGTTAGTGCGTTCAACAACCCAGCGCTTGGGCTGAACGACGAAACCCTTCTGGACATCGGAGCGCTTCACGATTTCCACGTCGATGGCGGTCTCTTTCGCCGCATTCTCGACGGAAGGTCCGGTGTAGCCGCCATCGGCCCAAATTTTTCGCAGTGAAGGGAAAGCCAGCTTGGCCTCGGGCAGGATGACCAGGGCCGCGGCATCGCGGTCCTGAACATCGGCGGTGGTGACCCAGCACGCCAACAGTAGTCCCAGCGTGTCTACCAGCAAGTGGCGTTTGCGGCCATTCACCTTCTTGCCACCATCGAAGCCTCGGCTGTCAGCCTCGGCGGCTGTCTTGATGCTTTGGCTGTCCACCACTGCGGCGGTGGGCTCGGCTTTTTTTCCGGAGGACTCCCGTGTTTTCGCCCGCAGGGCATCATGAATCCGCTTCCAGGTGCCGTCCTTCTTCCAATTCGTGAAGTACTTGAAGACACTCTGCCAGTCCGGAAAATCATGAGGAAGAAACCGCCACTGACAGCCGGTGCGCTTCATGTACAGAACCGCATTCACTATCTCGCGCCGCGGATGCACCTGATCTCGTGGCCCGCCCCCCAACGGCCTCACGTGGGGGGCAATCAATGCCCATTGCCCGTCAGTCAAATCGGTTTCATACGGCAATCGCTTCGGCATCGGCAGATCGTCCACGCCCTCTTCTACGTCGGCACCCTCTCGACATTTGATTCTTCGTATCTCCTCTGTGATCCAGTGATCATTTCAACCGATCGATCTTCCTCACTCTCTCTTGAGCCCTTCAATTCAACAGGCTCTGACCGACTGGTTCGGGAAACCGAGTGGCTCCGGGAAGGAAGTGGAGCAACTTATCTCCTCTGTCACGTTGGCTATGTTGGAGAGCATCGCTCAGGCCCCGCTCGATGGAAGCCGTTGGGGAATCGCGGCCCAGGTTCTCGGAGCCAACGGCGCGGTGGCAGAGCTGGTAGACGTGGTGGCAACGAGCTTCAGAGCGTTCTTTTGGGACCTTCATGTCACGCTGCAGGGCGGTTTGAATCGCGCCTTGACGACCTCGTTCGAGCCAGTCCATGCCGGGGAGCTCAGCAGGCTCGCGAGCCTCTACACTCAAGCTTTCATGGGGACTCCCGAGGTAGGCTCCGAGGGGACCTTCGTTGACTCGATTGTGGACCCCTCGTCAGTGTCCGCTCTCCTCGCTTGGAACTACCTGAGCCGCATGGATTCCTACCTAAAGCACGAGGGGTCTCAGATGCGTCTTGACCCAACAGCCCTTGAAGCCCTGCGCTGGTTGATCGATGTGCACTTCGAAGCCGCCTTGCCAATGGTGCTCCGCGTGAACGATGTTCTTCATAACGGCAAGCCGGTGGTCGAAACCCTGGCACCGCGCCTATCGGAACATGCCGGGGAGCTCCGCGGGCACAACCTTGAAGAGCTTCTGCACAGCTTAGGGCGGGGACTGACCGATCGAGATCCCGCAATTTTCCGCTTCGTCTTCGGGCGAGAGAAGGTTGATCCCATCGAAGCAGCCCAGACGGGGCGTGGGCTCGAGGTGCTCGCAGAAGCTCCGGCTCAACCCGAAAAGTGGGTTCCAGTCTTCGAGGACCTCGCCCCTCGGCCGGAGCTGTTTCAGCTTCTGCTCGATCTCCAGGCCTGGGGCGTGGCGTCCAAGGGCACTGGAGTGATCGATCAAGCACGCGCCGAGGCTGCCTCGCGGAGACGCCGTACCGGAACTCCTGGCGATGTTCTGCGCAGCCGGATGCCTGCGTCCTGATGCACTGAGAAGGGGCCAGTTTTGATCTTGCCCGTTTCAACTTGTGACGACCCGCAGATGCTGGTGCTCGCAGGGTACAAATGCTCTGGCAGCGACTCCCATCAGGGCGAAGGCCCAACCCCCTGCCAGCCCCAGCCGATCGCCCAGGAGTGGCACCGCCGCAGAGAATCACGCCCGCGGGCAGGGAGGACCTGCCTCTACCGCGGCGCCCGGGTGGTCGGGGCACTTGCTTTAGAGCGGCCTTTTTGAAGGCGGCGCAACTTTAGATTCCTGATGTTCGAGAATCAGGAAAACAGCCGCGGAGTCCATTCATGGCCATAGATCCTCTCTCTCGACGCAATGTTCAAACCGAGCTGGCCCGTGAAGAGCGAAAGAAGGTCGCCGTCACCGAAGGCAAGCGGGTCGCTGCGGGAGCCGTCATCGGCGCGGTGGGCAACACCGGTGATTCCACCGCCGCTCATCTGCACTTCGAGACGCGGCAGGGCAGAGGGAACGACTGGCAAAACGCCCAGGTGATCGACCCTCGCGCCTTCCTCGAAGGCTCGCAGCCGATGGGGATCGACACGGCTCCGTCCACCAGCACCGTCTCCTCTTCGGAGGGGAGCTCGGGGGGCGGCTACAGCGGTGGCGGCGGGTCGGAGGGGGCCGGCCGGAGCGGTGGCAGCGGTCGAAGCGGTGGATCGAGCGAGGGCGGAGCCAGCCATGCCCGTAATGCCAGCGACAGCAGCTCCGGCGAGAGCAGTGACTACGACGGCAGCTCGTTCTTTAGAAATCTGGAATCCAGCGACATTGCGCTGTTGGCCGCTCTCTTGGGCAAGAGCATGGACCAGCTGAAGGCGATGAAGCCCGCTCAGCTGGCCAAGGCGGTCGAGAAGGCGAGCGCGAAGATCGAGAAGGCGGAGAAAGAGGGGAAGGTTCCGGAAGGGTTCGGTCAGCAAGTCTTGGCCGCCGCGCAATCGGGGGACAGCTTCAGGGCCGCGGACGGCGAAGGCCCGGTCTCCCTGCCGACCTCCGACCTGGTCTCGGCCTCTCCTGCGAGCCCTCCCGCAATGGCGGGCGTTCCCACCGTCTCAGCGGCCTCACTGAGCACCGGCTCCGCCGCGGCGTAGAGCGTAAGCCTAGGCTAAAACGCGGCGGTCGCGGGACCTGTCCCAGCGCCTCGAACGAGGTCATTCGCTCCAGTATCGATCCCCCGTGCTTGAGCCGGACGATCCGTTGCGACGGATAGATGCCCCGGTGTCCTGTGAACAGGTAGGCCATCGCGGCCACGATCACCACATACGGAAAGGCGTTTCCCCCCCCCCAGCAACTCCACCGCCATCACCGAGAGGGCGAAGGGGGTATTGGCCGCAGCGGTGCGATGCCCCGTAGCGTGCTCCTCGCACCGGTTCAAGCCTCCGCGCCCGGCGAGGATATACCTCAGGTAGAGTTCTCTCGTGCCCCCCTCCATGTCGAACGCGCGCGTCTATCGCGAGCTGGCCACCTTTTCGGACTTCGCCGGAGTGGCCGACCCATCCTGCTACACGCACGCTCCGGATGACTGGTGGATGGTGGTCAGTGACGTGGCCGGGTCGACCCAGGCGATCGGGGAGGGGCGCTACCGTGACGTCAACGCCCTGGGCACCTGTTCTATCGTGGCGGTGCTGCGCGCCGTCGGCGAGACCGAGCTTCCCTACGTCTTCGGCGGAGACGGAGCGACCATTCTGGTTCCTCCCGGTTCTGAAGCGTCGATCCGTGAGGTGCTCGGGCGGTTGGCCGGAATGGCCACACGGCTCTTCGGCCTGAGCTTGCGGGTGGGGATGGTCCCGGTCGAGCAGCTGCGCCGCGCCGGAGGTGAGGTGAAGGTGGCTCGCTTCAGCCTCTCGTCGCAGCTGTCGTTGGCAATGCTCTCCGGCGGATCAAGGGGCCCAATGGCTCTCGCTTCGCGATCGCGCTCCGGCCTGAGCGGCAGGGAGGATTGCCCGACTTCCTTCAGGGCTTTCAGTGTCGGTGGGAGGCGATCCCGGCGCGGCGGGGCAAAATGGTGAGCCTCCTGGTCGCTCCGCGCGGGGTGAGTGAGGTGGAGCAGGCCGCGGCTCTAAGAGAGGTGGTGGAGTTCCTTCAGCGGCTCGATCCCCGCGGCGAAGGGGGGCCGACGGTCGGCCGAACGCTCCTGATGGCGCGCAGCCCTCGAGCCTTGGAGACCGAAGCACGGCTCTTAAAAGACCGCCGGAGCGGCCTGTTCCACGCGCTCACCCGTTGGAGGGGTGCCTTCCGGAACGTCTGGACTCAGTGGCTGCTTCGCCTGGGATGGAAGGGTTATCTCGAGAAGTTGGTCGCTCATACCGACTACCGGAAGTTCGATGACACGCTGCGGATGGTGCTGGACCTCACCGCCGAGCAACGGGCGCAGCTGGAGCGTTTTCTGGAGACCCGCCAGGTCGAGGGCAAGCTGTTCTACGGGACCTCGGCATCCGATGCGGCGGTGATGACCTGCTTCATCTCCCGTTACGATGGGGAGCACGTGCACTTCGTAGACGGCGCACAGGGCGGCTATGCCCTCGCGGCTCAAGCCCTGAAGGCGGTCAAGGCGCGAGCATCTGAGAAGGGGGCCTAGATCCGCGGACGAAGGGATGTTCAAGGTTCCTCGTTTCGAAACGTGGCTCCGATCGCCCGGTTCAAGCCTGTCCCAGAGAGAGATGAGCCGCGACCTTTCCCCGCAACGAGCCGGTGCACGGGAAGATTGACGAGATGTGTCACGACATCGCGTTCCTCGTCGTTTCAACTGGCTGTAAGACCATGAAACTGTTTGTCTCGTCGACTCGATAACCAAGGAGGCAGCCTTGGGGGTCGAACGTGCCTCAATCAGTTGATCTCTTGGCTCGGGCTCCGGTCTCATCGAGCCCCCTGCGGCGAAGCGAGGCGGGGCCCACGCCTCCGACCGCCGCGCAGCCAACGGCCAGTCCCCCAGCGCTCCCGTTGCCGCCCACTCGAAAGGATCGGAGCAAGGCTCGACACGGTCACAGCGCGAAGAGCGAGCTTGCCGCCACGGTCTCGGACACGCAGCAGATCTTCCAGTCGCTTCACGGCGGCGTGACAGGGAGGCGTAAGGACCTCTCCTCGGTCTTCTCCGCACTTGATGGGAAAGACGCGGGCGAGCTGGCGGCAATCGACGCGGCCTACGAGCGCCACTACGGCAAGGATCTTTCGTCCGACGTCTTGGGGCGGGCGGGACGAAAGAATCGCGATGAAGCGCTGGCGAGACTGAACGGAGACTCGGCGACCGCTGACGCGATTCGGATCCGTGGCCTGATGCCCGTGTTGGGAAATCACAGCGGAGAGCTCTTCGAATTCCTGAGCACCAAGTCGGCTCCTGAGCTCCACGCCATCAGCGAGGAATACTCCCGTCTGTTTGGATCCGTTTCACGTGCGATCAAGCTCCGACTTCACGGTGCCGACAAGAAACGGGCTTTGGAGCTGTTGGCGAAACCCGAGCTTGAGGGTGAGGCGCGCCTCGGCCGAGCGGACGCCTTGGCGTTGAAAGAGGCCTTCAAGGGCAAGATCAAAAAGAATCAGATCTTCGAGATCCTCGCCACCGACTCGTCTGATGGGAAACGTGCTGCGTTGATCGAGCACTTCTCCGAGAAATCGAAACGGTCTCTCGAAAAGACGATCGACAAAAAGCTCAAGGGCGTAGATCGCCAATACGCCCACGCGTTGTTGAACGGAGACGCCGCTGGCGCCGCGGCTTGCCTCCTCCAGCGCCAGCTCCAACGTCGCATTGTGCGGCCGAAGTTGGTGTTGGCTGTGCTGGAGGAGGGCGTTGATCCAACGGCACTTCGCGAAGCCTATACCGCGCTGTTTGGGGACATCGACGGTGAGCTCGCCAAGCATCTTAAGGGGCGCACCTTGGAGCAGGCGCAGTTGATGCTGCAGGACGAGGGTCTCTCCAAGGCGGATGCGATCTACTTCGCCGCCCAGGGTCTCCGTCCGGATGTCGACAAGCTTCGCGCTTTGCTCGATGGGATGTCGGCCGGCGAGGTGGAGGGGCTGCGCGCTCAATTTTTCGAGCGAAGAGCTGAGCCTCTGGACGACTTCCTTCTGTCCAAGGTGAGGGGCCGTTCGAAAGTGGACCTGGAACACCTTCTGAAGGGATCTCCCGCCGACGCAGCCGAGACTGTGCAGCGGATGAAGGAGAAGGTAGCGGTCGAGCAGAGTGGTCTAGGTGGGAAGGCGATCTCGTTCATTCATCGCCGCACGGTTGGCACCTCCGCCCTGGATCGGCTCCGGCGCGATCTCAGAACCGCCGAACACATGTTGGAGATGGCCGAGAACCCCACGCGACTCGAGGAGCTGAATCTCTTCGTGGAAGGGGACATCGACGCCAACCGCGAGGCGGTTCGTGCGCTCTCGAATGCCACGGGGAACATGGCGGTGCTCGCGGCCGGTACCGCGTTGACTCTCGCCACCGGAGGGCTCGCCACGCCCGCCACCCTGGCTGTGGTCGCCGCGGGCGGCGCTGCCACCAAGGTTGGCACTAAGGCCCTGCTCGAGGGTGCCGGGTACGAAACGTGGCGAAGCGACGCCCTGCACGGCGGAGCGGTCGCCGCGACCATGCCGGTAATCCAATTTCTGAAACCCATCCCGGTGGTTTTTCCGGGTCTCCGTGGGGCGGTCCTTCGGGGGGTGATGATGGGCGGTACCATTGGAGGTTTTACCCAAGCCGTGGACTCCTCCGTGAGACCCGAAACCTGGGAGGAGGGGTTCCGCCTCGGGTTGAAAACGACCTCGCGAAGCTTTATGCGGGGCGCCGCGCTCGGCGCTGTCTCCGGCGCCGTGATGAGCGCCGCGCTCAAGGGGATCCAGATGGCCCGGAACATTTCCCATGTTCGCTCGCAGTTGGCGCTCCTCGCCGAGAATCCGAACTTCAGCGAGATGCTGACCGATCCTCGACTCAAGGAGGCTCTCTACGAAGGGATGGTGATCGTCGAGGACGGAGCCACGGTCGGGTCGAACGCCCTGAAGAAAATGCTTCAAGAGGGCAGGGTCGTCGGTGAGGAAGTGCTGGACGGCGGAGTCGGAACGGTCGGCAAGAAGATCCTCAAGCTGGAGTGCTCCGACGGCGTGGAGCGCCGCGTCGTCTTCAAGTCCATCGCCGGCGAGAACAAACTGCTGATGTTCGACCGCGGGTCGCCCATAGGAACAGCCTGGCGCCGGGAGATCGGAATGAGTCGACTGGCGGAGGTCGTGGGCGCCACCGACGTCGTTCCGGAAACCGTGGCCTTCGTGCACGAAGGTTCTCTGGGGTCGGCTCAGCTGTTCGTTGAGGGCGGCAAGACCCTGGCAAGCCAGAACGGGACCCGAATGATCTTCGATTCAGTGCAGGGCGAGAAGATGCGGATCCTGTCTGGGCTCGCCGGCGAAACGGACTTCCACAAGGAGAACGTGTTGGTGAGGGTGAGCGAGGCCGCGGCGGAGGGCGAGCCCGTGACCGCCACTTTCTCCAAGATCGACTCTGGATTGGCTTTCCCTGGAAAAAACGTCCCAAAGGCCATGTTCCCGAGGCAGCTGGTCAACGGCGCGATGGGGCCGCTTTCCGACGAGGGCATGGCGTTCCTCAACTCCATTCAGCGGGAAGAGGTCGTCCGTGCCCTTCTCAGCTCCGGCATCGATGAAGAAGGGGCCGCCTACGCGCTGGGACGCTTGCAGCTCATGAAACGGCAGCCGGACGTATTGAACGGCGTGCCGATTGGCGACGTCGGCCGAGCTCAAAAGTGGATCCAAGATCACGGGCCTTGGAAGGAGTTCTTCGAGATGCAACGCGAGATGATCGGTGGGGTGGACGGTCTCAAAGAGGTAGATCTCGTGACCACCAAGGTACCTCTCCGCGAGCTCTGGGATGGCGCTTTGAGACAAGAGGTACGCAAGGCCTACGGCTAGTCGAGGATGGGTGAAATCCCTCGCCTGAAGGCGAGGAGACATGGATGGCACCTCGGTAGGAGAGCGTCTTCTTCAGAATCTGCTCGACGGCATGGACGAATCGGGTGCCCAGGAGGTAATGCAGAGGGCCCATGACCCCTTCGCGACCTCGACCGCCGCCACCCGGAGAAAGAGCCCTTCTGCTCAGCTGCATGGATCTCCGACTGTTGGACGAAATCGTTCGTGAGCTGGAGCCGCTCCAGCTGACCAACCGCTACGACCACGTGATTCTGGCCGGGGCGTCGCTCGGCGCACTGACCGCGAAGTATCCTCACTGGGGGGAGACCTTTCGCGACCATCTTGGGCTCGCCCGCACCCTGCACCACATCAAGCGGGTGATCATTTTGGATCACCGCGACTGCGGAGCCTACCGGATGATCCTGGGGTTGAAGGCCAACGCCGGTCTCGACCGGGAGCGAGAGGTCCACTTAGGACAGATGCAGAGCCTTCGCCGACAGGTTAACCGGAGCCACCCGGACCTTGCGGTGGAGCTGTGGCTGATGGACCTCGACGGCAGCATCGAGGATCTGTCCGCACTTCCCGAGCTGGATCAGGAAGTATCCAAGTCGCCCAGGCAACCGCGCAAGACCGCCGGAGAACGCCGCCGGTGATCTACTACGACCCGCATGACTGGCGGACCACCTTCACCTCCGTCCGCGGCTCGATGCTCAAGCAGATCGTCTACCGCGTGCTGGGGACGACGCTGTCATGCGGCGTGGCGCTTGCTCTACGCCACCAGCTCGAGTCGGTCGCGCAGGTTACGCTACCGCACAGCCTGATCGGCCTGGCGCTTAGCCTTCTTTTGGTCTTCCGGACCAACGCCTCCTACGACCGCTTCTGGGAAGGGCGGAAGCTCTGGGGCTCGATCGTCAACGATTGCCGGAACCTCGCGCGGCTCTCACGGACCTACCTCTCGCAGGCCGTCCCCGAGCTGCACCAGGAGCTGCTGCGTTGGGTGGTCAGCTTCCCCTTCGCCACGATGCGCCGGCTCCGGCGGCAGGATGGGGTGGGCGAAGCGCGAAAATATCTCAAAGCGGAGGCGTTGGACGAGGTGGAGAGCGCGGGCCACTCCGCGCTCGCCGTTGCCGACAAGATGAGCGCGATCTTCCGGGAGAGCCACCAGCGGCGCGCGATCGATTCGATTGTCCTCACCCTCTTCGAAGGAACCCTGCAGCGGATGATCGACGATCTGGGCGCCTGCGAGCGGATCCACCGGACGCCGCTGCCCTTCGCCTATGTGATTCATCTGCGGCGCGCGCTGATCCTCTACTGCATCACCTTGCCGCTGGTGCTGGTCTCCAGCTTTGGGTTCTGGACCGTGCTGGTGGTGCTGATCGTTTCGTACATCTTCTTCGGGGTGGAGGAGATCGGAGTGCAGATCGAGGACCCGTTTGGGAACGACGACAACGACCTGCCCCTCGAAGACCTCTGCAAGATGATCGAGCGAAACGTGCTCGACCCGGAGAGCGACTAACCTAGGAAACCCTGCGAGATCAGGTTGTTGGCCGCCGTTGGAGCACGCTTGCACTCCAGCAGCGCGCTCAAGATCAACGGCGCCACCACCGTGGCGTCAGACTCGATCACGAACATCGGCGTGTCTTCCGTGAGCTTGTCCCAGGTGATCTTCTCGTTCGGCGTGGCGCCCGAGTAGGAGCCGTAGGACGTGGTCGAGTCCGAAATCTGGCAGAAGTAGGCCCAGGGCTTCACCTTCTGCTTGAGGTCGTACTTGATCGACGGGACGACGCAGATGGGGAAATCGCCCGCGATGCCGCCGCCGATCTGGAAGAAGCCCACGCCCTTCCCGGACGAGAGCTGGCCGTACTGGTCGTAGAGGGCGGCCATGTACTCGATGCCGCTCTTCACGATGCTCGCGGAGGCCTCGCCGGTCTTCACGTACGACGCGAAGATGTTGCCGAACGTCGAGTCCTCGTGGCCGGGCACGACGATGGGAAGCCCGGCCTTCGCCGCGGCCAGCAGCCAGCATTCGTCGGCTTTGCCTTCGTGCAACTTGGCCGGGATCGTCTGCACGAGTTCGTAGAAGTACTCGTGCCAGAAGCGCCGTTCACCGTTCGCGGTCGCTTTCTTCCACGCCGGCACGAGGAACTTCTCGACAGCGCGGAAGGCTTCGTCCTCCGGGATGCTGGTGTCAGTCACTCGCCGCATGCGCTGTTCGAGGATGCG
>JBGTHI010000084.1:0-4127 GCA_041746295.1 Myxococcaceae bacterium | reverse complement strand
ACGGGGAAGGCCAGGGTGTGTTCGTCCAGCACGCGCACGAAACCCTTTTCGCCGCCCTTGTAGGAACACTCCGGCCAGCCGTCGTTATCGGCGGTGGCCAGCAAGAACATCTCGCGGCCCTCGATGAACGACTTCAACTGAGGGCTGATTGTGTCCGTGGTTGATTCGGCCAGCCGATCGGCCAGACGGCGAGTGTCAAATTGATCCTGAAGTGCCCGCTGTGCCTCATGGTAATCCTGGCTCAAGATTGCCCCCCTGTGGCCAATTCTCCGCTCTGTCCGGTTCTTGCTGAAGGGGGAGTGTATCAGTTGAGTTCTGCCTCGGGTCCCGTTGATCTCGCCTGGAGCCGCCAGAAATCTCACCACGAGACTCGATGAAAGTTAAGGCCGTTTGGTCACCACTGCCAGGCCTTTGGTGGCCCTGGTAGCTCCAATTAGCAGCAGCGAGGCGTCCGAAGGTTTTGTCCTGTCAATCGCTTCCGGCCGGTAGAGCACGACATGGTCAAACTCCAACCCCTTGGCGTCCAAGGCCCAGATGACCTCGAAGCCATCGCTTGCCGGTTCAACTAATGCCTGGTCCGCCTGATCCAGCACCACAATGCACCCAAGGCCCCCACGGGCGTGAAGCCACCCGACGGCTTCTTTGAGCGAAGTATCCGGAGACGTTTCGTAACTGAAGAAGACCGGCTCGGTGCCGGAACGGATGGAGCGGAGCATGCCCAGCGACACTCCGGACACCTTCTGGGCGTACTCCATGATTTCTTTGGGGGTTCGATAATTGATCCCCAGGCTGAATTTGTGCAGCCGGGAGCCGTGGAGCAGCTTGGTGACCGAGGCCTCCATTTCGCTGGGCGACGCCAGCGTGGCCTGGGCGGGGTCACCGACAATCGTCCAGGTGGCGTCTTCGCCCCGGCGGGCAAGCATCCGCCACTGCATGGAGGTGATGTCCTGGGCTTCATCGACGACGATGTGGCCGTACCCATAGCCCCGAGCCCCGGAGAATTCACGCTGCCGGGCCCGATCCAGGCGATCCTGTTCGGTGGTCACCTCGGCGTACTCGGGCTCCTCACCCACCTCTTCAATCTCCTCCGCCCTACGGGGCCCAAGGAGCCATGCCAGTTCATCTATCAGCGGAAGATCGCCCACCTTCGGCTCCTTGCCTGCAGCAAGTTCGGCAACCAGCGCCCTGGCCTCCTCCTGGGGGAAGTCGTGACGAAGGACGGGCAAGATCAACTCAGGATCGGCCTTGAGCTGCTTCCACGCCTCAAAACCGGTGCGCTGGGGGAGTAGTAAATCCACCAGCTCCTCGGTTTCAGTGCTGTCCTTAAGGGAGTTGACCATCGCATTTATCTCGCCTTTGCGGGGGCTGCGCCCGCCTGCCTGCTGGAGGACCAGACGGCCGAGGGCCTGCCACAGCTGATCCTTGGCGGAGTTAAATCCGTTCTGCCGCGACGATAGGACCTCGGAGCGCATCGCCTTCATGCGGCGGGCATCAACCAAAACGATTCGTCCTCCGGCCCTGGCCTTGAGGTCGCGGGGCGGCATGGGGTAGCTGTCGATCAGAAACTTCTTCAGGACCCTGCTCATTGCGGGGCTTCCCTTGGAGCGGGCGACGCCCAGCGGCTCGCGATCGGTGGCAACAATGGGGGAGGTCAGATCAAAGACGGAGCGGATGCTTACCGAGGTTTCGCCCAGCGAAGGCAGCACGCGGCTGATGTACTTGCTGAATCGCCCGCCGGGACCCACCACCAGCACTCCAAGGCGCTCCAGTTCGGCCGCCCTCTCGTACATGAGGTAGGCGGTGCGATGCAGCGCCACAACGGATTTACCGGTCCCTGGCCCGCCGGTGAGCAAAACGCTGGCCTTAGGTTCGGTGCGGATGACCTCGTCTTGTTCGCCCTGGATGGTAGCTACGATGTCCTGCATAAACTCGCCCCGCTCCCGCACCAAAGCGTTTAGCAGAGCGCCCTCGCCCGCCACCACGTCGAGGTGTCCGGCCTTGGTGGGCATCAGTAGATCGTCGTTGATGTCCACCACCTTTTTCGCCCGGGTGATCAGGGTGCGTCGGCGCACCACCCCCCGTGGGGCCAGTGCGGTGGCCCGGTAAAAGGCGGAACCCACCGGGGCGCGCCAGTCGATGAGGATCCTTTCCTGCGAAGCGTCCGAGAGCCCGATACGGCCCACATAGACGGGAATGTCCTCCTCGTCGAAATCCAGCCTTCCGAAGACCAACTGATGCTCGCTGACCGATACCGCGTGGAGGCGCTTGCGGGAGTAGCTGGCGAACACCTCACGTTCGAACACTGACTGGGGCGTGCTGGTCTTCTGCTCGGTGTAGTCCTGCACGCTGGTCTCGGTCCGTGCGCGCAGATCGGCAAGCTGCTGGTAGCACAGGTCCACGTGGGACTGCTCTGCCTCGAGTTCGGTTTTCAGAATCGTGTCTTCAGCAGCGATTGGAGAGTCCTTCCGTATCCAACGATTTCACATCTAAAATTGATCTATCAACTACAAAACCAGCCCTGCCGGTCCGAAGATTGCCGTGTTCGACCTTGACGGCACGCTGCTCGACTCGGACGAGGCTCTCTTGTCACCCTTTGTTGCACTCGGAGTGGCCAGGGAGGTGGTGAGGTTCGGTCATCCGCTGGACGAAGAGTGCGCTCGGCTGGGCCTGAGCGTAACCGATTACCTTGCCTGCTACGACACCGGCGCCGCAATGCCATTTCCCGGAGTGCCCGAAATGTTGTCCAAACTGGGCCGTTGGGCGGTCTGCTCCAACAAGAGGAAGGAGTCAGGGACGGTGGAGCTTGCCCGGCTGGGCTGGCTGCCTGAGGTGGCGATCTTTGCTGATACTTTCGCAGGGCTTCCCAAGAGTCTCACGCCCGTGCTGGCAGCAATGGGGGTGTCTGCCGGGGAGGTGCTGTTTGTGGGCGATACCGAGCATGACCGCCGCTGCGCGCACGCAGCGGGATGTCAATTTGCCATGGCCGGCTGGAATCCGAGAGCGGTCCGGCATCCGGATGACATCTGGCTGGACGAGCCTGCCGATCTGTTGATGAAGTACCTGTTGCGGCTGGGACCCTGACGCGCCCAGTCCAGCAACTGTTACAGGTTCTTCGCGCAAAGTTAGATAAAAACCATTAAGTTTGCGCATTTATGCCGATAGATAGAACAGAAATCTAGCCCAGATCGCTGGAGGGGATTGATGTTCAAAGCACTTATCGGCTCGTTGATGGGAAAGCTTGCAACCGTGGGGCTGCTGCTGGTCGGCCTGGCCGGAGGTATGGCTGCCGTGAACGCGCTGCCCTTTCTGGGCGGAGTCGAGCCCACCGCTTCTGTGAGCAGTGGCACGCCGGTATCCAACGATGTTGCGCTGGACTTTCCCTCCTCGGTTCTTAACAAGGTAGTTCCGGCGCCTGTGGCTCCGGAGCCACAGGCGATCGAAGTTGTTACGGCGCCGGCCCCCGCACCCCTGCCGGTGGCCCGGGTAAAGCCCGCCGCACCGGTACAGCCGGAGTGTGTAGGACAGATCCAAAGTTTGGTCTCCGGCCTGGTGGGCACCGTGCACGGTCTTGTCACCGCCGAGCAGGCTCAGGCAGCCATGGCACAGGCAGGAACCATTGCGGAGGCCACCCAGGGGTGCGTCACCCAAATCTCCGCAGTGAACGGCCTGGGCATTGATCAACTGAATCAACTGAGCACGCAGCTTGTCAGTTCGGTAACCCAGATACAGGAGCGGTTTCCCTCCGCCCCGTCACCGCTGACCAACCCGGTTGAAGGACTGCTGGGGCTGGTAGGCAAAGGTTTGAACTTAGGGCTGAGCGGCGTGAGCAAGGGTACGGAGTTGCTGGGCACCGGACTGGGATCGGTATTGACCCCGGGCAGCTAAGGAAGATCACCGCACTAACGTCGCCACGAGGCGGGCGACGAGCATTTTAAAGGAGAAGCGAATGTTGCAGCACCACGCCATAAAGCAGGCAGCGGGCAAGTTCTTGGCCGGGTTGGTGGTCTTGGGGCTGGGAGCCTTTGGCGGCGCCGCTCTGAGAATCTCCAGCGCAAGCAGTGAGTCTGCGACCAATCACATTGCCTCACTGGGCGCCCCGGTCCCGTTGGAAGTGGAGCAGGCCGAGC
>JBGTHI010000083.1:0-1763 GCA_041746295.1 Myxococcaceae bacterium | reverse complement strand
TCGGTCGGAGCGGGCGAGGACACCTTGGGGCTGCATGTCAGCGCGCCGGCGGAGCAGCTCCGCGCGATGCTGAAGATCCTCGCTTCGATGGTCTGCGAGCCGAGCTTTCCCGCTCAAGAGGTGCGCACCGCCCGCGATCGGCTGGTGGCCAGCATCGCCAACGATCTGGACGATCCGTCCTCGTTGGCCGACCGGGCGCTGCTGGCGAGCTATTGGGGCAACCACCCCTATGCGCATGATCCCTCGGGCAAGCGGCGCGACATCGAGCGCTTCAGCCGGGCCGACGCCGTGGGCTTCATGAAGGAGTGGGTGGGCCCCCGGGTTTCTCTGCTGTCGGTGGTCGGAGCGATCGAGCCAGAGGGACTGCGCAAGCAGGTGGAGCAGGCCTTCAAGAGCTTCCGCGGTGGACCCGAGAGCCCGCCGCCGGTGCCGCAAGGCAGGGTCGGAACGGACGCTCAGGTCGTGGTGGTGGACAAGCCCGACCAGAGCCAGTCGCAGGTTCGCCTCGCCGGACCCGGGATGGCGCGGCGTGCGCCGGAGTTCATGGCGGCCAAGGTGCTGGAGACGCTCCTGGGCGGTGGCTTTACCTCACGATTGATGGAGGCGATCCGAGTGGAGCGCGGCCTCTCCTACGGTGTGGGGGCAGCGTTCGACCGGCACTGGGCCGACGGCATGTTCCTCATCTCCACCTTCACCAAGACCGGTTCTACGCGGGAGATCATCGACGTGGCGCTGTCCGAGGTGAAGAAGCTGCGGGAGAAGGGGCCAACCGAGGAGGAGATGGCGATCGCCAAGAAGCTCCTGGTGGGGCTGTATCCTCTCCGGTTCGAGACCAATGACAGCATCGCGGCGACCTTCTCGGATCTCAAGATGCTCGACCTGGGCGACGATTGGGTGGCGCGCTACCGGGGTCGGATCGACGCGGTCACTCTGGACGAGATCCGGGAGATCGCCGACCGATACCTGTTCCCCGAGCCACCGCTGGTGGTGGTGGCTGGGAACGCGAAGGCGGTGGTGCCACAGCTCAAGGGATTGGGGAAGGTCAAGGTGGTGAGGCCCTCGGAGCTGGAGTGAGCGCGCTCGAGCTCCTGTTCGAATCGGACAAGCTCCTGGTGGTGAACAAACCGCCTGGACGCTTGGTGATTGCGGGGCGGGATCCGAGCTCGGCGCCTTCGCTTCGGGAGGAGCTAGAGGCGGACAGGCAACGCAAGGTCTACGTGGTCCACCGGCTGGATCGGGAGACCTCCGGGGCGCTGATCTTCGCGCTGACTCCGGAGGCGCACCGGTCGCTCAGCTCGGCGTTCGAGTCCGGGCTGATGCAGAAGCGGTACCTGGCGCTGGTCGAGGGTCGGCTCGCGCAGCCGATGGAGATCGCGGTGCCGTTGGTGCCGGCGAGGCGGAATCGGATGCGAGTCGCCTATGGCGACGAGGAGGGGAAGGCCGCGCGGACGGTGGTGCTCTCGAGCGAGTCGTTCGATCGCTGCAGCTGGGTGGAGGTGCAGCCCTTTACCGGGAGGACTCATCAGATTCGGGTCCATCTGGGGTCGGTGGGCCACCGGCTGTTCGTGGATCGCCAGTATGGGAGACCCGAGCCGGCGACGGCGGATGAGCTAGGGGTGTGGGGGGAGCCCGGGGAGGTGCTGCTGGAGCGCACGCCGTTGCATGCGCGATCGCTGGAGTGGCCGCCGCTGGACGGGATTCCCGGCGGTGTGGTGGAGGCGCCGGTCTGGCCCGACATGGCGAGTGCGCTCGAGCGGCTGCGC
>JBGTHI010000082.1:0-2040 GCA_041746295.1 Myxococcaceae bacterium | reverse complement strand
AGCCGGTAGGACACCTGCGTGCAAAGATGGTCCTTATCGTTGGTGACCATCAACTGCATCCCGTCGATGTATTTCAACGATTCGAGATTCTGGTAGAGGTGGCCAAGATAGCTGCTGAGCTCACACCCGCCGAATACTCCGATCGCGCCGGGAAAACGTGCCGGATCGTACCCCGCGTCCTCTAACGCATGCCATGCCGTCTCAAGAAAGAGGCGGTGCTGCGGATCGGTGAGCGCTGCGTCTCGCGCTGAGAATCCGAAGAACTGAGCGTCGAACTGATCCACTCCGTCCAACACCGGCGAGGCGTTCACATAGCCCGGGAGCTTTGAAAAGGCTTCGGGAATCCCCGCCGCGCGCATTTCCTCCTGCGTCAGGATTGCAATGGACTCAACGCCGTTTGCCAGATTCGTCCAGAGTTGATCCACGTCGTTGGCGCCGGGGAACCTTCCGGACATCCCAATAATGGCGATTGGATCCGTTCGTGCCTGCTGGGGCTTGGGGGCGCGGGCAGCGCCAGTGGCTTTTTGAGAAGCCATGGCTACCCTTGCCCGTTAGCGGCGTTCGATGCGCCGGAGGTTGCGAGGATGCGCAGGTCTATTTCGAGCGGGACTTCAGACCCGCCAGTGAGGTACAGCCGCCCGGCGTAAATCACGTCCGGGTCGTACTGTTCCGGATCGAGTTGGACCGAGATCGTCAGAGTGCCTTCTTCTTCGGGCCCGAGTTCGAGCGTCTCGGGCACAAACGCGATGGCGGGAATCAGGCTCGGGCCCGCGCCGTCCACTCTACGCACTTCGGCGACTTCGCGATCGATGCGGGAAGGCTGGCCGGTGGTGTTGGTGATGGATAACGAGGCGGCTGCCGTCGCACCCAGTGGGGCCGCCAGCGTCAGCGTGACGGGCGCAGTCTCGTCGCTCGGCCTGGTGGCGGCCAACAACCCGTGAAAGTAGGTTTCTTCGTACGTCGAGCGGACGTCGTTCAATCCATTCAGCAAGTCGAAGTAGAGCTGCGTCATGACCTGCATAGAGTTGGGCAGTTGTTGCGCCATCTGCTCTGCGGCATGCTGCTGAACTTCGCTGGGCGTCGCTTCTCCGGCCGCTACCCGATCGAGCTGCGCCCGATATACCTTGACCGCTCGCGCATTCAACTGCCCTGCATAGTCGGCAAGCTGCTCGTACCAGCCCGCTGGGTTGGCGGCATCGAATTTCGGCGGGACGATCTCTTGCTCCGCCGCGACTGAGTCCGCATTCGGTTGCTGCCGCGCGTAGCTTGCGCCTAGCCGGACCAGATCGCTCAGGAACCGGGAGCCCACCTCCGACAAACGCTGCGACAACTCCCCCGCGTGGGCTGCGGCAAAAGCAGGAAGGTGATCCTGGAAAATCGTCGGCGGCAGCTTCCCCTGCGATACCCGTTCGAAGGCCAACTGGTAGAGGTTCAGAGTTCTAGCCGAAAGCGCCGCCGACCGGGCCAGGTATTGAGAATAAGAGGTCGACCAGTCAGTCGAGTTCGGGTCCGGTGTCATGGCTCACCTCCTGCTGGGGGATATAGCGGCCGGAGTGTTTGGCGGCACGTGTGGAATCCATCACTCGCCCGGTGACGACCGCCAACGATCCCACATTCTTGCGTAAAAGCGGCGTCAAGTCAACGCGAGATTATAGCGATGGACTGTGACTGGCGCTGGGCGACGAGACCAGACAACAGCGCCAACGTAGCCCGGCGGCGCCTCCAGATCCCGCACCGTCCAAGCGTGGCTCGCGGCCGCTGGATTGGCGAGGCCGGGAAGGCCTTCTCCGGTCGCCTTCAAAAACGCCTCTTTGCGGGTCCAGCAGCGGAAGAACGCGTGCAACCGCGCGGCGGAGTCCGACCGTCCTATTTCGGCCTGCTCCTCAAGGGTAAAGAAGCGTTCCGCGATTTCCGCCGTCCGGCCGACCGGCCGTATTCGTTCGATATCGATTCCAACGTCGCCGCGGCAGGCGAAGGCGCAGGCAATGAGGCCGCTCGAGCGCGTCACGCTAAATTCGATTCCTCCGCCACGCATCAAAG
>JBGTHI010000081.1:0-1641 GCA_041746295.1 Myxococcaceae bacterium | reverse complement strand
CCGGAAACGTCCCCACCGCCGAGATGGAACAGCAGCGACACGGACTTCGGAGCGGAGAACGTCATGTCGAGCCCGCGGACCGGCTTGTCGCCCACGGGTCCGCGCAGCACGCCCTCCGTCCGCGGGTTAACCCCCTCCATCACCACCCGCCTGAACTCCTCGGCGTCGATCTCACCCTTTAGGCCCAGCCTCGCGGCGCCCTCGCCGAACCACTCGCCCGGCGCCTCCCCCTTGCCGGTGTAGTAGTCATCGCGACCGTTGGCGACCGAAGCCGTGTAGTACCCCGCCGTGCGCCCGTCCGCGTCCGACCCACCAATCTTCCCCACCGTCAACATCGCGAGCGGAGTCCCCGCTGACCAACCAAGGACCGCCCTTCCCCGGCAGCCGCCCAAGGCCAACACGCGCCCGCGGAGATCCCCGCCGCGCCGCGGGAGTCAAGCGGATCTCCCGGGTGCCCTTTCGGTGCCCAAACCCCAGGGACACAACCGCTATTTCCGCCTATCGCTCTAGCGACCAACAGCCGCTGTACCGACGAAACCCGCCGATCTGCAGGCACTTCGCGCGCGAATAGGCGCGCGCCATCCCGCTTGCCATGCAGAAGGTCGTGGGTTCGAATCCCATCAGCCGCTTCCGAGGAGTCCCCCGCTTCGGCCGGCGGGGGCGCGATACTGCGCGGGCGATGTCGCAGCTCGATGCCTTCCTCGCGATCTGCGACCCCGACATCGAGTTGATCTCGCGCCACCTGGAGTTGGAGGGCAGCGGTCACCTCCGCGGCCACGCCGCGGTCCGGCGCTGGTGGGAAACCCTGCTCAGCGTCTACCCAGACTTCACCTCTGAGATCGCGGAGGTGGCGCCACAACAAGGCCGTCTGGTGGCGGAGCTTCGGGAGCGAGGCCGAGGCCCTCGAAGCCGCTGGGCTGCGGGAGTAGGGCCTCCACCGCCGTGCCCTTCTACTTCTCCTGGAGCACGGACAGCAGGTTGCCGGCGGGGTCTTGGCGATGCCCCTGTCGTCCTGGGGGGCGCCCTCGTAGCGCTCAGGCTGCACGCCAAGTGCAGCCAGCTCGTCGACCACCTTCTCGATGTCGTCGACCGGGAAGTTGAGGATCGTGTAGGTGGCCGGCGTGTGGTCCGGCTTCGGATAGACCAGCGTGTCCCGGCCGCCTGCGAGGTGCAGCCACATCAGGCCATGCTCTTCGGATGTCTTCAGCCCGAGCGTGTCGCCGTAGAACTCCCGGGCGCGCTGCAGGTCGTTGACGGCGAAACCGCTATAGCTGCAAGTGCATTGCTACCGGATGCTCGGTTCCGTCCGGCACTTCTGGGGCGCGGAGCTGCTGTTCGCTGAGTCCGAGCCCGGCCAGGACGCCCGGTCCATCGACCTGATCGACCCGCTCTGGCACGTGTTCGACCTGACTCCCGACGGCCGCGGAACCGACTGGGACCCCCAGGTCTCCTATGAGTCCGATGAGCTTTCGTGTGCCTAGGGAGCGCCGGTCGCCCAGAGCTTCTCGGAATCCCACGTGCCGGTGATGACCGTGTCGGGGTCGTAGCCGCCGGCCTCGGCGCGGCGCAGGGCGAGTAGCTGGAGCCGGGCGGTGAGCGGGACTTGGGCCATCAGCTCGTCGGCGGGCTCGGCCTGGTCGA
>JBGTHI010000080.1:0-2754 GCA_041746295.1 Myxococcaceae bacterium | reverse complement strand
CTGGGCGTCCGGAGGTTGGCGCAGGAGGTCAGGAACATTCAGCTTTCCACCGGAGCCGGCGGCACGCAGGTGAGCGCCGCGGGCGAGGCAATGGTGCTGGTGGACATTCTGGAGATGGTGATCCGCGAGTCGCCCCGGATCCTGATCGCGGCGATCCTCTCGGTCTTGATCGCGATGTGGGTGACGCTGGGCAGCCTGCGCAGCGCGGTGATCTGCCTGTCGCCCACCCTGCTTTCGTTGGTGAGCCTGGTGGGGTTGATGGGCGCCTCCGGCGTTCCCTTCAACTATCTCAACATCCTGGTGATCCCGGTGCTGGTGGGAACCACCGTCGACGCCGGCGTCCACCTGATCTCCCGCTTGCACGAGAGCGGCTCCAGCCACTTCACTCCGGTCTACGCCGAGACCGGCCGGGCGATCTGTGGCGGCCTGCTCACCAGCGTGGTCGGCTTCGGCGCGCTCACCCTGGCGCGCCACCCTGGGCTCAACTCGATCGGCGACCTGGCGGTGTTGGGCTTCGCGGTGAATCTGTTGGTGATGCTGATAGGCTTTCCAGCCCTGCTCCTCCTCCTGAGCTCCCGGCGCGAGGTCCGCGCGGCGCTGCGGTCGGCGGGCGTGCCGGCCGAGGAGCTGAGCGGTGAGACCGACGTCTCAGGAGCGCTCGCGACGGGGAACAAGGCCAACGAACCAACTCCCCAAGGCACGCTCGAGCGGCAAGGCGGCGCATGAGCCTCGATCTGTTGAGGGCGGTCCATGGCCCCAGGGGCGGTCGGTCCTTTCTGCGTAAGCAGCTGTTGCGCTCCTACGCGCGACTGGTGGAATGGACCACGCTCCTCCCGGGCCGACGGCTCAACCTGGACCGCGTCGAGGAGAGGCTCTTCGTGGGCGGCGCCGTCCGCCGCGCCGACTACCCCCGGCTCAAGGCGCTGGGGATCACCGCGGTGGTCGATCTTCGAGCCGAACGCCAGGACGACGTGGCGGCGCTACGGGCGCTGGGGATCGATTACCTGAACCTGCCGGCTCCAGATCACTTTGCCCTCCAGCGAGGCCAACTCGAGGCGGGGGTGGCTTGGATGCGTGCCCGGCTCGAGGCCGGCGGCAGTATTTACGTCCACTGCCAGCATGGAGTGGGACGGGCGCCACTTCAGGCACTCTGCCTGATGGTGGGGCGCGGAGAGGCGCCCGACGCCGCCTACCGGAGGCTCCGTCAGGCCCGGTGGCAGGCCACCCTGAACGATCGGCAGCTCGAGGCGCTGGCTCAATTCGCTGAACAGCGCGGCCCATAGGCAATCTCGATTACTTCCGTGAGTCCCGAACCGGGATCCCCTTCCTCTTGCCAGCTGCCAGGAGATCGTCATCTCGGGTCAGCAAGGTGACCCCGCCAGCAACCGCAGCACCGAGGAGAGCGCGATCCACCGGATCTCCGTTGACCTCGGTCAAGGAGCCTGCCTCCTGAGCTGCATCCCAGGTGAACGGCAACTCTTCCACGCGCATCATACGAAGAGCACGCTGGAGCCATGAGAGCGCAGTAGGCCGCAGATCCAGCCGGCCTTTCTCTGCTAACCTCAGGATCTCCTGCAATGAGAGAGGGGACAGATAGACTCGTCCCTCACGTACACCCTGCTCGAGCCACTTCAAAGTCACCCGTCCAATGCGCGCACCAAGGGCCCAATCTAGGAAGGTGCAGGTGTCGAGCAGCAATGGTTCGGTCATCCGTCAGTTGACCTGTCTGCGCTCCATTGATCGTCGGCCGAGAGAATCCTTGACGGACTGCCTACCACTCTCCCGGAGATGGCCATCGCACCATACAGCTCCGGAGGTACCGCCTCCTCTCCTCGCTCTCGAACTTCCAAGACGAACTCGCCCAGATGAAGCTCCGAGCCCGTTCGTGCGGCGCGCCGCAGAAGCTTCGCGGGCGCGGCACGAAAACCCCGCATCGTCGTCCTGATCACATCGGATTTTGGATTGGGACTGGCCACAGTGGACACACTGTAACGTGGGCACGACAGAGGCGCAATCGATGCAACGAAAGAAGCAGAGATCCGCCCAGGCAGTTTGCCTGAGCACCTTCTTCGACCACCCGCTAGATAATCGGCGCATGGGTCTCTTTCTACCGGCCACGCCCATGGCATCGCGCGCGGACCGGGGCTCCAGTCTTCGGCCCCGGGCGGTGGGCTACGCCTACCCGCCGATGCAGAGCCGAGATACCCAGGTGATGAAACGGCTGGTGCTCCCGATCCTGGCGGGGGCCGGCGCGATGATGCTGGTCCATCCACGGGCCAAGGAGCTCGGCTGCGCGTCCAGCGACAGTCGCCTCATCGCCAAGATGACTCAGTATGCGGTGGAGGGGGCGGCAGCGGGTTTCGTAGAGGGTGGCCTGGCCGCCTTCTTCGCCCGAAACGACGACGATCCGGCTCGCCGCTCGGTGCCGCGCAGCGCGGTGGGCGCGGCGATCGGTTCTGCCCTAATAATGGCCTTTGTTTTCGCTCCCATAGCGCGACTAATTGCCCGGATGCGCGGTCGCTAGCCCCGGGCAGCTGGCCGCAACCGGGGATCGGGCCGGCGCGATAAACCTCTGATGGGTCTTACCGTTCAGTCCGAAGCGCCGGTTCCGGTTCCCGCGGGGGTCGCCCCGCCACCGGGAGAGCTGTCTCAAGCGCTCAAAAAGAAGGCCCTTCCGGTTGTGGCGGGCGTGTTGGCGTACACGCTGGCTACCTGGCCTTCGCGGCGGTTGGCCGGCGCGCTGGGCGACCACGC
>JBGTHI010000079.1:0-3065 GCA_041746295.1 Myxococcaceae bacterium | reverse complement strand
GGGCGAAACGGACGATGCCCTGGCCCTTCAGAAGATCGATCAGGTGCATCACCTTGCCGTAGGGCAGCGTCTTGTCGGCGCTCAAGACCGCGCGGGTCTCCGGCTTCTGGGTGACCGCCTCCTTCGCCCGAATGGCGAGCTCCGCCTCGGTCACCTCTCCGCCGTTGAAGAACAGCTTCCCGTCCTTATCGATCACGACATTGATCATCCCCTCCAGGGTCTCGCCGCCGTTGGCAGCGCGGGGGATGTCCACCTCCACCGTGTCGCGCACGATGAAGTTGGCGGTGACCATGAAGATCACCAGCAGCACCAGCACCACGTCGACCAAGGGGGTGACGTTGATGCCGGTGATCTCGTCGTCGCTGTCGTTGGCCGATCCAGCCATGGGTCCCGGCTCCTAGCTCGCCTTGCGGGGAGCGGCCGCTCCCACCCCATGAGCCCGGAGGAAGCCGACTAGGGCGTAGCCGTGGGCCTGGGTCCGCGCCAAGAGGGTCTTGAGCCAGCGGTTGAATCCGTTGAAGGCCACTACGGCGGGAATCGCCACCGCCAATCCCACCGCGGTGGCCACCAGCGCTTCGGAGATCCCGCTCATTACCGTCTGCTGGATCGCCGCCGCCTTGGTGTTCGCGGCGCCCAGGTCGTGAAACGCCTTGATGATGCCGAGGACCGTGCCGAACAGCCCGACGAAAGGGGCGTTGTTGCCGAGCGTGCCCAGGAAGGAGAGGAACCGCTCGTACTGCGGCCGCTCGCGCGCCATCACCTTGGCGATCACCTGCTCCACGGTGTCAGGTCCCTGCGACGAGGCGGCGATCCCCTGGCGGATCACCTCCGCCTCCAGCCCTCGCTTGCCCTGCAGCGCGCGCTGCACCGCCTCGAAGTCTCCTTGCAGGAGCAGCTCGGAGATGTGGCCGGAGTGGGTGAGCCGATGGCCGGAGAAGAAGACCAGTCGTTCGAAGATCACCGCCAGCGAGAGCACCGAGAGGATGGCCAGCAGCCAGATCACCCATTCCGCGCTGGAGAGGGTGACGTTAAGCAGCTTACCGGTGAGCCAGCCGTGCTCGGAACCAAGCTGGGCGAGCGGGAATGGAAGAGTCGTCATGGGCAGCACTCAATAATCCTTGCCCCACAAGAGATCCAGACCACCGGCGGGCGCATCGCCATACTCCAGCTCGACGTTCCATCGGGGCGACAGTTGATACTCCAACCGCACCGCGTTGGTGTTCTGCCGCGGGTTGACCCCGGGACCGAAGGGTGTACCGGTGTAGCCGACGTAGAACTTGTCGGTGAGATAGGTGCCGGCCTCGAGCTTGGCGTCCTGTAACCCCTGGTCGCCGGCCTCAATAGAGATCACGTCCAAGGGCAGCTTGCCCTTTAGCAGCGCCTTGGTCTGCGACGCCACCAGGGAGCCGACGATCGAGGCCGCCTGGGCCGAACCGCTGCTGGAGGCGCCGGATCCCCGGCGGAGGTTGCGCCGGCCGGTGGCGATCAGGGTGTAGATCTCCGACTCCGAGAGCGGCGGCTCGGAGGTCGGCCGCAGGGTGAGCTCGGTGCCCTGGCCGCGCACGTTCATATAGACGGTGACCCCTTCGGACTCATTGACGTGGACCGCGGTGGCGCTGATGTACGGCTTGATCGGCGGCCCCATGAAGCGGACGGTCGAGTCGCGCTGGATGTCGAAGCGGCGTCCCAGGACATCCACCCGGCCGCGCAGCACCCGCACCTCGCCGAACATCGCCAGCGCGTTGGCGTACTCCAGCCGAAAGCCCTCCGAAAAGCCGATCTCCGCGTTGACGTCGTCGCCCTTGATCCAGAGGTTGCGGGGTGCATCGAGCCGGACGATGAAACGTCGAGCCGGGGTCTGGGCCTCTTCCTTTTCCGCCTCCGCCAGCGTCTTTGGAGTGATGATTCCGGAGCCGCCGGTCCCCCGGGCGTTCTTGCCGGATCGGCTCTTGGCCTCTTGCTCGGCCTGGGCAAGCGCCTTTCGCTGCGCCGGATCGATCGCCCGACCGTTGCGCATCAGCACGATGTCGCCCGGACGGGAGAGGTCTTGAAGATCCCGCCGCTTGACGTTGGGAAGCTCGAACGTGGCGTCCGGGATCGAGAGCTTGGAGATGTTGACCAGAGTCCCGGAGGCCTGTCCTTCGAGGGACAGCTTCATCGAGGCGGTAGCCACCAGCTGGTCCTGGGCGATCACTGGGAACTTCTTGAGCTCCCCCTTGCCCCGGATGGAGAAGCGGTCGCCGCTCCGGTCGGCGCGGGCCGAGAGCTCCGCGCTGCCGCGACCGCTCTTCGCCGCGAGCTGTTTCAGCTCGACGAAGTCATTGGTTCCCTGGAGGTCGAGATTGATTTCCTTGTAGCTGCCGAAACCCATCATTGCGAGCTGGCCATTCCAGAGCTTCAGGGTGCCCCGGAAGGCGAGCGACCCGATCGTGCCGGAGAGGGTGGCATCCGTGGAGAGCTTGCCACCCAGAGAACGGATACTCTCGGTCAGACCGTTGAACATCGCGATATCGAAGTCCTGGCCGGTCAGGCGGGCGCGCACCGGGGCATTCCGGTAGCTCAAGCCCTTTGCCAGGGCGGGTAGCGACAGCTCCAGCTCGGTGTCCGCCTTGAGCTCCAGGGCTCCGCCCGGCGACTGCAGCTTCGCGTCCAGGTTGGAGCGTCGATCGCCGTAGCCATAAACGAGGTTGACCTTACCCAGGGCGGTCTCCCCCACGCCCATCCTGTCGACCTCCGTCCGCAGCTTGAGCTTGGGGTCCCGCAAGCTCCCCTCGGCATTCAGCTGCGCCTTGACGACCGCAGAGAGCCGCTGACCGGGCGGCGGCTCGGAAAGCCCGGCCAGGGCGCGGAGCTCGGCCACCGAGAGGGGCCCGATCAACGCCTCGAGCTCCAGGGGAGCTCGCTCCAGTACCGCCCTGTCGCTCAGGCGCGCCACCGGGGCGGCGATCCCCAGCTGTGCCTTCAGGAGCGACTTGTCACCCTGATTGGCCTTGGCGGTGAGCCGGATGTGCTGAGCGGTGGCGGTTAGAGCGGTGGTGAGATCCACCGGGGGCGTGTTCCGGCGC
>JBGTHI010000078.1:0-9448 GCA_041746295.1 Myxococcaceae bacterium | reverse complement strand
TCTTGCCGGAATGGCCGAGAAGGTCACCCGCCTCCACCCAGGTTCCGGGCTCGACGACGACCGATTGAAAGTGGAGATACTGTGTCTCGTAGCCGTCGCCATGAGAGACCACGACGTAGTTCGCCTGAGGGGCGAAAGCGGGGTCACAACCGCCAACCTGGCTGTCCCCGCGGGCGAGGCGTACGCGACCCGCACGGGCGGCAACCACGGGCATCCCTTCAGGCATCCGAAAATCCCACGCCCAGCCGTCATGCGCCTGGTGGCTCCCCGTGTGGTGAGCCTGCGAGACCGGAAACGCCAGCCCGCATCCGAATGGTACCCGAACCTCGGGAGCCACCTCGACCGCGATCTGGGAGGGATCTGCCGCGGGGAGAGCTGCGCCCGCGCCGTCTATGCCCACAGACATGAACATCAGCAACAAAGTGAACAAAGGAGGTTCCAACTCTCGGGAGAATCACCCGGATGCGCTGTGAACCAATTGTCCGGTACACATCAAATTGGATCAAGATCGCCTCATACTGAGCAGGACCGAACCTGTCCGATATTTCCAAAAATTCTTGATGTAGTGAGAGAGAGGCAGATCGTGAGCCGCCACAATTGACCGCTTGGCGGGGGGATGACCGTGATCGATCTTCGTGACCCAGGTAGGACCCGCGTTGCCCTTGTGGAAGAACGTGCGCTTTTTCGCGACTGCCTGGCCCGAGCGCTGAGCGCCGCCGACCTGGACATCCTGGCTCAATACTCCGACCCCAGACAGTTCATCGCCGAACTGGACGTCGACGCCCCCTCCGTCGCGGTGGTCGGGCCCACACGAGAGAGCGCCGACACCCACTGGCTGCTTCAGGAAGTGCGGCACGCAGCTTCGCCGGTCCGGATCGTCGTCCTGATCGAGTCTGATGATCCGGCCGCGATGGAGCAGTATTTCCAGAATGGCGCTGCCGCCTGCCTACCCATTCGCTCCGTTCAGGCGGCGGCGGTTGTCGACGCGGTGAGGGCGGCAGCCCGGGGGGAAAGCGTTCTGCCGGGAGTGCTGTTCGATCTGCTGCTGCGCCCTGCTGCCGCCGAAACCCCGGATTCGATGCGCCTGAGGGCTCTCTCCGCACGCGAGCGGGAGGTGCTCTCCTATGTTTCGGCGGGAATCGACAACGAGAAAATCGCCGGAGAGCTCCAGGTTTCGGAACGCACCGTGAAAGCGCACGTGTCGAACCTCTATAGAAAGCTGGAGCAGGAAAACCGCACCCAGCTCGCGCTGCTGGCGCGCAAGATGGGGATCCGCCCCCCACCGAGAACCGCCTAGCCCTGGGCTAGGGCCAGGGCTTCAGACCGGAGAGCTCCTGGGACCGAGCGAGCAGCGCCTCCACCTCGAGCCGCTCTCGTCCCACGAAGTCCTCCACCACCTGATTGAGCCTGGAATCGAATAGGCGGTGGAGGCTGTGGATCGCGGTGGGCTGGAAGCCGCGAGCGATCTTGTGCTCTCCGCCGGCACCCGGCTCGAACACCTCTCGGCCCTGCTCGATGCACTCGGCGATCGAGTGGTAGAAGCAAACGTTGAAGTGAAGAAAGGGATGCTCCTCGAAGCAGCCCCAGTAACGGCCATAAAGACGTTGAGGGGCGAGCAGATTGAAAGCGCCAGCCACCACCCGGCCCTCGAGCTCGGCCACCACCACCTCTACCCGGTCGCCCATCGTGTCGAATACCCGTCGAAAGAAATCACGATTCAGCTGGAGCTGACCCCAGGGGTTCTTCTCGCAGGTGGTTTCGTAGAGGAGGTAGGCGAGATCGGCATGCGCTTCAGTCAGCTCCTCGCCGCGCACGGTACGAATCTCGATCTCCTGCTTCGCAGCTGCCGCACGCTCTCGCCGAAGCTGATGGCGTCGCTTGGAATCGAAGCGCGAAAGGAACTGCTCGTAGTCGCGATAACCGGGGTTTCGCCAATGGTACTGCATCCCAAGGCGGTGGATCCAACCCTCCGCTGACAGAGCCTGGGCCTCGGTGGCGGTCGGGAAGATGATGTGAACCGAGGAGCAGTCGGTACCGCGGGCCACCTGGTCGGCACCCGCGACGAGGAGCCCGCGAACCTCGGTCTCGTCCTCCTCTTCGTGGATCAGGAAGCGCGGTGCCGTCGCTGGGCTCAAAGGGACGCCGACCAACAGCTTGGGATAGTACCGAACGCCTGCCGACCGCGCGGCGGAGGCCCAGGAGAAGTCGTAGATGTACTCTCCCAGGCTGTGGTGCTTCCGGTAGGCTGGCGCGGCGCCGACCAACTTCTCACCGCGCCAGGCGGTCAGATGGAGCGGCTCCCAGCCCGTCTCCGGACGGGCGCTCCCGGAAAGCTCCATCGCGGCAATCCACTCGTGCCGGATGAACGGGAGCGGGTTTTCGCCCACGAGCCGGCGCCAGGCCGGCGCGGCGATCTTGGCGATTCCCGGAACGACTCTGAAGGCCAGCTCCGGGCCGCTCAGCTCTGTTTGCCTGCGCTTGAAATGTCTCGGGGTGCCAGCGGGATCAGTCTCTTCGAGGCCTTCTGAGCGAGTTGCCCGGCCACCACACCCGCGACCGTCAGCACCAGCTTCTTGGTTAGATCCGAGGAGAGCTTGCTCGACCTCGGCTGGCTGTGAGCCAGCCTCTCGGGGTGCTCCCACGCACGCAGAAACCCCTGCAGGCGCTGCCGACTCAGTCCCTTCCGCGATCGCCGACGGCCCAGCGCGACCCCGGTGGCTACGAGGCCGGTCAACGTCAGCAGCCCCGCGGCACCTGCCACCAGGACCGGCCAATGTCTCTTGAGTTGAGCGCGGGCGTCGAATACGCGCTGCCGCCGACGATCCAGCTCCTTCAAAGTTGACACCAGCTCGCCGCGGATCCGGTCCGCAGCCTGTTCCGTCTGTGACAGGGCCTCACTCATGCGAATTCTCCTCGTGCGATCCGCACGTCCTGCTTCAGTCGGGCCTGGGTCCGAGGCATCGGCTTCTTCGGGGCGCTCTTGTAGGCTACGAACGCCGTGCCGCCCGCGATCAGGAACAGCGCCGCGGCGACGACCACGGCACCCAGAGGCAACGCCAGCGGGAGCGCCAGGGCCAGCGCCACGAAGAGCAAAACCAGCCCAGTAAACCCGGTCACCGCCGCAACCCCGGCGAAGATCAAGGTCCGTTTGGCCGCGCGCAACTCCTCCTTGAGCTCCTGCTTCGCGTGCAGGACCTCGGCCCGTGCCAACAGCTTCGCCTCGTTCACCGCATGTCGGATCAGCTCTGCGGTCGACAGCGCGCTCAGATCCGGTTCAACAGAGTTCATTGTCTGCCCCCCCATCAAGATGGTTCCACTGGCGTCTAGAGGTAAGCCCCTTCCCAGGATAGGAAAGAAAGGGAGATTGCTCGCCCTCTAGTAGACACTCAACACCCTTCGCGATGCCCCTTCCCCCTCCGCGACATCGGCCGTCTTTGATACCCGCTGGCGGGGCGCCTCGAAGTGCCCACGGTCTCAGGCGAATCCTGTCCCCCGGCCGCAACTCCACCCCGCTCCTGACCGTGGACGAATCGGGACTGCTGATCGATGGCCGCGACTACTACCGCGCCTTCTTTCGGGCTGCCTGCGGCGCAAGGCGTCATCTGGCGATCGCCGGCTGGCAGTTCGACAGCAACGTCTGCCTTCTCCGCGGCGAGGAGGCGGAGCGCGCGAGACGGGAGGTCCGTTTTCTCCCCTTCCTCAATGACCTGTGCACTGAAAATCCCAAATTGGAGATCTACCTTCTGGCCTGGGACTTCAGCCTGCTGTTCGCGCTGGAGCGTGAGTGGATGCAGGAGTGGATCTTCAATCTCAGGGCCCACCCAAGGATCCACTTCCGTTTCGACTCAAGCCATGCTCTCGGTGCCAGCCATCACCAGAAGTTCGTGGTGGTGGACGGCGAGCTTGCGTTCCTAGGGGGAATGGACATCTGCTGCTCCCGCTGGGACCAACGGACCCATCCTTCCACCAGTCCGGAGCGGGCAGAGGAGGGGAAGACCCACGGTCCGTATCATGATGTGCAATCGTTCGTGCGTGGTCCGGCCGCCGCGAGTCTCGCTCGCTTCTTCGAAGAGCGCTGGGGGGCTTCCGGGGCCGCGCCCATTGCGCTGACCCCTACCCGCCAGACGCCCTCTTCCGACAGCGCATCGCCACCGGAGGTCACTCCGACACTGGCGCTGCGTGCGCGGGAGGTGGCGTTTAGCCGGACCCTCACGGTGTCTACTCCTACCGGAATGGGCGGCGCTGCACCCATTCACGAGATCCAGTCGCTCTACGAGGACGCGATCGACGCGGCTGAGAGCTTCATCTATTTGGAGAATCAGTACTTCACCTCCCGAGCGGTCTACCAGGCGCTGTTCAGGCGAATGGCCGCGCGGTCACGGCCGTCCATCAACATCGCAATGGTCCTGCCGGTAAAGCCGGGGGCACTGAAAGAGGAATGGGCGCATGGGATTGCCCAAGCACGCCTGCTCCACTCGCTGCAGAGAGCCGCCGGGCGCTTCGGTCATGCCATCGGCATCTACTACACCGCCGGGACAGCCGAAGACGGGACCAAGCTTCCCACCTATATCCACTCCAAGCTGATGATCGTGGATGATCGCTTCTTGACTGTCGGATCGGCCAACACCACCAACCGCAGCATGGGCCTCGATTCCGAGCTGAACGCCTCGTGGGAATCCCCTTCCGCCTGGCCCTGGTCCCACCTTCGGAGATCGATTCGGGCGGCGCGCCTGAATCTCCTCGCGGAGCATGCGGGTCTTGCGCAGAGCGAGGCGGACACTCGCTTGCGGCGAGGCAAGACCCTGGTTGCCGCACTGGATGCGCTGGCCGACGCCGAAAACGGGCGCCTTCGGAGACATCCATTGGAGACGGTGCTCGACCGCAGCCCGCTGCTTCGATCGGTCGCTCCCGATGCTCTGATCTGGGATCCCTCCAAGCCGCTGGAGGAGGATCTCCATCAATGGCTGGCACCGGAGGGAGCCAGCGGCTTTGCGCAAGGCGATGCTCAGCTGCGGCGGCGGGTAGAGGCGAATCGAATGGCCAACGCCGTCCTCCGCGGCACCCCCGAGTCACCGTAGGGGCTTAGGGCTCGATCAAGCCTCAGCCGAGGGCCGCCGCCATTCGGGCGGTTTCCCGCCTCACCGACGCGCTCTCCAGCTCGAACCTCGCGTCGTCGGAGCTCAGCGTCTCGAGGCGGGCCCGAGATTCATCCAGCCGCTTCTGGGCCGCGGCCATATCGATCGTGCCCACTGCTTCGACCTGATCCGCCAGAACCCGAACCCCGGTGGGCCCCGCTTCCACGAAGCCACCGGCGACGAAGAACGACTGGGACTGACCGTCGTTCCGGACGGTCAGGACACCCGGCGAGATCACCGAGAGCAAGGGGGTGTGCCCGGGGCGCACGCCAAACAGACCTTCCGCGCCCGGCGCGATGACCTCGTCCGCTTCCACCGAGAGCACGCGCTTCTCGGGAGTCACCACCTCGACCTTCAGCTTCGCCATCGCCCTGCTCCTTATTCAGAATTCAGCCAGGTACCGATCCCGAGAGTGAACAGCGCCTGGAGCGCCAACCGCTCAGGCCGCGGACAGCTTCTGCGCCTTGGCGACGACGTCCTCGATCCCACCCGCCATGTAGAAGGCTGCCTCGGGTAGATCGTCATGCTTGCCCTCCGCGATCTCCTTGAATGCCTGGATGGTGTCGGAGAGCTTCACGTACTTACCCGGGGTGCCGGTGAAGACCTCGGCGGTGAAGAAAGGCTGCGAGAGGAACCGCTGAATCTTCCGCGCCCGGGCGACGGTTCGCTTGTCCTCCTCGGAGAGCTCGTCCATGCCGAGAATGGCGATGATGTCCTGCAGCTCGCGGTAACGTTGGAGGATGCCCTGGACCTTCCGGGCGACCGCGTAGTGCTCCGCGCCGACAACCTGGGGATCGAGGATCCGCGAGGTCGAGTCGAGGGGATCGACTGCCGGGTAGATGCCGAGCTCGGAGATGGCTCGGGAGAGCACCGTGGTTGCGTCGAGGTGGGCAAAGGTGGTCGACGGCGCCGGATCGGTCAGGTCGTCGGCAGGCACGTAGATCGCCTGGACAGAGGTGATCGTCCCCTTGCTGGTGGAAGTGATTCGCTCTTGCAGCGCGCCCATCTCGGTGGAGAGGGTCGGCTGATAACCGACCGCGGACGGGATCCGGCCAAGAAGCGCCGAGACCTCGGAACCGGCCTGGGTGAAGCGGAAGACGTTATCCACGAAGAGGAGCACGTCGCGGCCCTCGTCGTCGCGGAAGTACTCCGCGATGGTCAAAGCCGACAGGGCAACCCGGGCGCGAGCACCGGGCGGTTCGTTCATCTGGCCGTATACGAGAACCGCCTGGCTCTTTTCCGGGTTCTTGGCGTCGATCACGCCGCCTTCCTGGAACTCGCGGTAGAGGTCGTTCCCTTCGCGGGTCCGCTCTCCGACGCCCGCGAAAACGGAGAAGCCGCCCTTCTCGATGGCGGCGTTCCGGATCAGCTCGGTCAGGAGAACGGTCTTGCCGACTCCGGCGCCACCGAACAGCCCCGTCTTGCCGCCGCGGGTGTAGGGGCAGAGGAGGTCGATGACCTTGATGCCGGTCTCGAACAGCTGAATCTTCACGTCCTGCTCTACGAACGTGGGGGGCGATCGGTGGATCGGATAGTACTGATTCGACTTCACCGGTCCGCGCTCGTCGACCGGCTCGCCAACGACGTTGAGGATTCGGCCCAGGGTGGCCTTGCCTACCGGCATCTGGATGGGACCTCCCGTGTTCTTCACCGTCGTCCCGCGCGAGAGGCCGTCGGTGGAGTCCATCGCGACGCAGCGGACGGTGTTCTCCCCCAGGTGATTGGCGACCTCGATCACGAGGTTTTCCTGCTCGGAGGAGAGGCTGGGATTGGTCACCCGGAGCGCGGTGTTGATCTCGGGAAGCTTCCCCGGGGGAAACTCCACGTCAACGACCGGTCCCAGCACCTGCGTCACCGTTCCTGCCTGCAAAGTCACCATGTTCGATTCGTCCTCAAAAAACCTTCGAAAAGGGGCGGCCCAGGGCCGCGCTGTTACCACTGCGTGAAGAGGCGCTACGCGCTTTACCTCGAGGCCTCGGCGCCAGACACGATCTCCATCAACTCCTTGGTGATCACCGCCTGGCGGGTACGGTTGTAGTAAAGCGTCAGGTTGCCGATCATGTCCGAGGCATTGGAGGTGGCGTTCTCCATGGCGCTCATTCTCGCCCCGTGCTCCGACGCCGTGCTCTCCAGCATCGCCCGATAGAGCCGGACCGCGACCACTTCCGGAACCAGCTTGGAGAGAACCTCCGGGCGCCCCGGTTCGTACTTGAACTCGACACCCGGAGCGGAGCCGCTCGAGGAGGCGGATCCCGGCGCGGAGGGAGACGCCTGGAACGGCAACAGAGGCACCAGAGCGATCCGCTGATTCACCGCGGAGAGGAACTCATTGTACAGCACGAACACCGCGTCCACGTCCTGCCGAAGGAAGAGGTCCGACAGCTCCTTCGCCACCTCCGCGGCCGCCCCAAAGCGCGGCGGGTTCAGGAGGCCGGGATAGTCTCGCCGAATCTCGACGCCCCTCCGCCTCAGGAACTCGTTGCCCTTGCGGCCAAAGGTAGAGACCCGGACCTTCTCGAACACCCTGGCATCTTCTGCCAGGAAGCGGGAAGCGCGACGGAGCACGTTGGCATTGAAACCACCCGCCAGGCCCCGGTCAGAGGTGAGGACGATCAGCTCCGCCGTCCGGATTGGACGCGACTCTAGAAGCGGATGGGCCAGCGATTCGGCCATGGGATCTGATCGAGAGACCAGCTTGCCCATCAGAAGATCGAGGGCCTCCGCGTAGGGGCGGGCGGCCAAGATCGCGTCCTGGGCTTTTCGCAGCTTGGCCGCAGCGACCATCTTCATCGCCTTGGTTATCTGCTGGGTATTCTTGACCGAGCGAATCCGCTTGCGGATGTCTCGCAACGACGCCATGTGAGTCAACTCCTCGCCGGAAGCGGGGCTAGCGGGTAACGCGCGCCGTCTTATGCGCCCCGAGGGCGGCGGTCAATCCGATCCGACTCCCCTCCCAGTGGAGCCTTGAGAAACTACCGACGCGGGCGGCGGGATGGCTTCTTGGCCTTCACTTTCGCCGGCGCCTTCCGGATCGCTTTCTTCGCGGGGCGCTTGGCCTTGAGCGGGCTCTTGCCCTTGCGGGCCGCTTTCCGTGCCGGCGCCTTCACCTTGCGCGCGGACCTCTTCGCACTGGCCTTGCCCTTCTTTAGAGTCTTTGCAGCTTTCGCGGCCCGGGCAGGCTTCGCCTTGACCGGTGCCTTCCTAGAGGCGCTCTTCTTGACCTTGGCCTTTTTCGGAGCCTTGGTCGCCTTCGCAGCCCGGGTCCGACCGCCGACCGTCGGCTCCTTGTCCTTGGCGGTCCTTACCAGCGAGCGCGGCGGAGGCGTGAAGACGGGGGCGGGCGCCGGGAGCTCGGAAGCGGATCTTCCGTTCGCGCCAACCTCGTCAAGCTCGCCGTTCTCGCCGTCCTCATCCTCCGACTCTTCCGAATCGTTCTCCGCTTCGGCGGAAGCGAGGGCCACCGCACCTCCCACATGTTGGGAGGAGGGTCCCTCATCATCGATCTCTTCCGCGTCATCGGCGCGGTCATCTCGGGTTTCTTCGGTTTCCTCGAGCTCTTCGTCCATCTGGTCGGCCTCCTGGTTGTCCGCTTCGTCGTCCGAGCCCGAGCCCGAGTCCGCGCCTAGGCCCTGAAGAGCCCCTTCCAAGGCGTTGATCGCTCGGGCGTAAGTGATGTCGCCGAACTCTTCCGTCTGCGCGGGCGGAACCAGCACGCCCAGGAGCTGCTCGAGAGAGCGGTAAAACCTCACCTCCGCCTCGTCCTTGCGCAACCCATAGATCCACTGCCGCTCGTCCAGCCTCTGGACCCAGTCGGGAACCGAAGGATTGCTGGCAGACAATGAGCCGCGCTGGATGGCGAACAAGGTGGCGCCGTCTCCGCGCTCGCCGAATGCCCAACTGTCGTCCAGCGACCGGCTCTCAACCAGGATGCTCTTGCCGCCCCCGCGGCGGTCCAACGGGTAGAGCCGAACACCCGAGGGGAAAGCTGCTCCGTTCATCGAGCGATAGAGATCTCGGAGCTCGTCCGGAGCAGGCCGCTGGAGCTCGGTCTCTGCGTCGTGCCAATCGGTATCGGCCACGCCGGATCTCCGATCCTCCGCCGCCTTCTCCAGGCCAATGATCCAGTCGCGCATCGTCGATCGTCCTCCGAAGGGCCCGCGTCACTTCGTGCTTTCGAGGGCAACTTACGCTCTATCGTCGGCCCCGGAAAATCTATTTTCACTCGGCTATGCGCGGCTGCTCGCGGCCACGGCCGCAAAAACAACAACGGGGCGACTCCGAGCGCTCGGAGCGCCCCGAGCTTTGCACCTGGG
>JBGTHI010000077.1:0-9641 GCA_041746295.1 Myxococcaceae bacterium | reverse complement strand
AGGCCAATCCCCTCCACGCGCGTAGGCGTGCCGGTGAAGTGCCGATCGACCAGCTCCTGGTTCAGGCCCACCGTCTCGAAGATCTGTGCGCCGCGATAGGACTGCAAAGTGGAGATGCCCATCTTGGACATCACCTTGAGCAGTCCCTCGTGAATGGACTTGAGGTAGTTCTTCTCCGCCTGATCCGGCGTGACCTTGACCTGACCGGACTCCGCAAGCGACCGTACGGCCTCCAATGCCAGATAGGGATTCACGGCGGAGGCGCCGTAGCCGATCAGCAGCGCCAGGTCGTGCACCTCCCGCGCCTCGGCCGTCTCCACCAGGAGGCTGGTGTGCATCCGGATCCCGGCCTGGACCAACCGCTGCTGCACCGCCGAGACCGCGAGCAGCGATGGAACCGCTGCATGGCGCCCGTCGACGCCGCGGTCGGTAAGGATTACCAGGTTGCCTCCGTCGTCGATCGCCTCTATCGCCTGCCGGCAGACTCGCTCCACCGCTTCGTCCAGGGTGGCGTCTTCCGCAGTGCCTTCCTCAAGAGGGTAGAGGAGGGAGATTCTCCTTGGCTCGAAGACGCCTTCTCCCTCGATCGCCCTCAGCCGCGCCAGCTGGCCATTGGAGAGGATCGGTCCGGGCAGGGCCAGACGGTGGCAGTGCTCCGGGGCCTCCTCGAAGGTGTTGCCATCGGGACCCACCGCCGTTGCCAGGGTCATCACCAGCGATTCGCGGATTGGGTCGATCGGCGGGTTGGTCACCTGTGCGAACAGCTGATGGAAGTAGCGGAAGAGGTTGGGCGCTTCGTCGCTCAGCACGGCGAGCGGCGAGTCGTTGCCCATTGAGCCGACCGGCTCCTTTCCGCTCTCAGCCATCGGCGTCAGGAGCAGTCGCAGATCCTCGTCGGTGTAGCCGAAGGCGCGAAGGAGCTGGATCCGTTCCAGATCTCCAAGCTTGGGGGGTGGCGGCACGTTGGGCAGGTCGTCGAAGGTGAAGACGTTGCGCTCCAGCCACTTGCGATACGGCCAGCGGCTCGCGATCTCCTTCTTTACCTCGTCGTCTTCGACAATGCGGCCCTCTTCGGTGTCCACCAGGAACATCTTGCCGGGACGCAGTCGACCTTTGCGGCGCACCTGGGATGGTGGCACATCGACCACGCCTGCCTCCGAAGCGAGAATCACCCGGTCGTCATCGGTGATCACGTAGCGCGCCGGCCGAAGTCCGTTGCGGTCCAGCGTGGCCCCAATCAGGTGGCCGTCGGTGAAGGCAATCGCCGCCGGACCATCCCAGGGCTCCAGCAACGACGAGGAGTACTCGTAGAAGGCCTGCCGCTCCTTATCCATTTGGCCGTTCCCCTCCCAGGCCTCGGGAATCATCATCATCACCGAGTGGGGGAGGGTGCGGCCGGCCAGAGAGAGCAGCTCGAGCATGTTGTCGAACTGCGCCGAGTCGCTCTTGCCGGGAACGATGATTGGGAACAGTCGGTCCAGTCCACCGCCAAACTTGGCGGTCTGGAGGAGCGCGCGCCGGGCCGCCATCCAGTTCCGGTTGCCGCGGACCGTGTTGATCTCACCGTTGTGAGCGATGAAGCGGAAAGGCTGCGCCAGCTCCCACGAGGGGAGGGTGTTGGTGGAGAAGCGGGAGTGGACCAGCGCCAGCGCGCTGACCATCTCGGGATCCTGAAGGTCCGTGTAGAAGTGGGGAAGCTGCTTGGGCAGCAGCATCCCCTTGTAGACCACGGTCTCGGCGGAGAGGCTTGCGACGTGGAACACCTCGGGATCGGTCCCGGCCCCGGCCCTCGCTTGGCGGATGCGGTTCTCCGCCAGCTTGCGAATGACATAGAGCTTGCGTTCGAAGGCGCTGGGCACCACCCGGCGCCGAGCGATGTAGATCTGCCGGATCACCGGAAGTGACGCTCGGGCGGTGCGGCCCAAGTGCAATGGATCCACGGGGACGTCCCGCCAGCCGACGACCCGTTGACCCTCCTCCTGGACCGCCGCCTCCAGGATCGATTCGCACTGCAATCGGTCCCGCGGGTCCTGGGGGAGGAAGACCTGTCCCACCGCGTAGCAGCGGCGACCGGGCAGCTCCAGCCCCAGCCGAAGCGCCTCCCGCTTGAAGAAGCGGTGGGGCAGCTGCAACAGAATCCCCGCGCCGTCACCCGTCTCCGGGTCGCTCCCCGCCGCGGCGCGGTGACTCAGCCGGTTCAAGAGCTCGAGGGCTTGAGTGACGATCTCCCGGGATTTCTCACCCTTGATGTGGGCGACGAACCCGATCCCGCACGCGTCCTTCTCAAATTCTGGTTCGTAAAGCCCGTGCGCCATCAGGGAAACCTAATGAAGGAAAGTAGCTCGGTAAAGGGATGGAACGGTCAACGCCGGGTCTTAGCGTGAGAGAGTAATGTCCCCATGCGGCCTCCTGTTCGATCGCGCTTCCATCCCTGGGCCCGTCGAGTGACGGAGCCCCTTTCGATTCCGAGCGCCGGCGTCACCCGCGAGCGGGAGGTGAAGTTCAAGATCCCGGACCAAGCCACCTTCGAGCGGCTCCTGCGCGGCGTGACCGCGGGCAAACCGCCCGCCCCGGTGCTGCAGTGGAACCACATCTTCGACACACCGGATCGTGCGCTCTCGCACGATGGGTACCGGCTGCGGCTGCGCGAGGAGGAGGGAAGATGGCTGCTCACCGCCAAGGGGCCCAAGCGTTCGGAGCCGCCCGAGCGCGGATCCGGCGACGAGAGCGTGGTCGATCGTCCCGAAGTGGAGAGCGCCCTTTCGGCGGAGTTGGCGCATGCACTGATCGAAGGCCGCGCGTCGCCCCTGGAGCTGCTCTCGGAAGCATCCGATCTCGGCCCGGCCGACCGGAGTTGGGCTACCGCGCTGGCCGAGAGGTACGCGGAGCCTCCGGTTGAGCTCCTGGGCCATTTCGTCAACGAGCGGACGCGGCTCCCCTGGCAATCGGCAGACGGCCTCCGCTGTACGCTGGAGCTAGACCGGACCCACTTCCCCGGCAACCGGACCGACTACGAGCTCGAGGTCGAGCTCCCGCCAGGCTCGGATGGCGCCGCGCAAGTTGCGCTCGAAGCCGCGCTGCGGCGTTGGCTGGAAGACGCTGGCGTTCGTCCGGAGCGGTCGAGTGGGAAGGTGAGGCGATTCTTCCAGGCGCTCGACGAGCAGGCTCGACCCCATCCTCCGGTTGACCGCTTTTCGTAGCCGCCGACCGTCTCTATGTTGGCCGCATGGGGCGGGTGGTTGGGGTGGATATGGGTGGCACCAAGACCGCGGTCTGGGTCTGGGATACCGAGGCGGAGAAGCCTCTCGGTGATCACCGCTTCCCCACCCGCTGCGAGGTCGGCCCCGAAGCGCTGCTGACGGAAGTTTGTAGCGAGGTTCACGCGCTCCTTGAAGAGACGCAGACCCGGCGCGACGCGCTGCTGGCCGTCGGAGTCGCGGTACCGGGATGCGTCGACGCCGAGGGGACGGTCCTCGACGGCGGAAGGCTCTTGGGTTGGCGCGGGCTGCCGCTGCGCGAGCAGTTGGCGAAAAGGTTCGGTGTGCCGGCCTTCGTCGAACAGGACGCCAACGCCGCAGCCCTCGGCGAGCTGTGGCGTGGCGGTGCACGGCAGCTACGCGACTTCGTCTTCCTGGCGCTCGGCACCGGCACCGGCACCGGCACCGGCATCGGCGCGGGGCTGGTGCTGGGTGGAGCGCTCCACAGGGGGGCCCACTGTGCCGCGGGAGAGGTGGGGGACCTGTTTCACCCCAATGGCCATCGTGTCAGCTCGGTCGTGGGCGGACGGGTGATCCGCGACCGGGTCGAGAAGGCCTTGGGGGAGCGGCTCGGTACCTCCGAGGCGCTGCGGTTTGCGCAGCAGGACGCAGAGTTGGAGCCGGTTGCCGAGGAGGTCTTCGACTATGTGGCGCTGACGGTGATCGCCGTGGCCTCGCTAATCGATCCCGAAGCGGTGATTTTGGGGGGCGGAACCGCAACCGTGGGGCAGCTGCTGGTGGAAGAGGTTCGAGGTCGGGTGGAAGCGGAGCTGCGGGTCGTACCTGAGATCAAGCTCTCCGCGTTGGGGGAGAGCGCGCAGCTCTACGGGGCGGTCTTCGGGGCGTTGAAAACCTGGGAGAGGCAGAGATGAAATATCGAGCGTTGGCGACCGACTACGATGGAACGATCGCCGAGGACGGACAGGTCAGTCAAGCCACGCGTGAGGCGCTGCACCGGTTGCGGGAATCGGGACGCAAGCTGGTACTAGTCACCGGCAGGGAGGTTCCCGACCTTTTACGGGTGTTCGACGGCGTCGACCTGTTCGACCGCGTGGTGGCTGAGAACGGAGCCCTGCTCTTTCGCCCGGAGACCCGGGAGGAGATGCCACTCGCGCCGCCCGCCTCCAATGAGCTGGTCCAGGCGCTTCGCCAGCGCGGAGTCGAGCAGCTGTCGGTCGGCCGCAGCATCGTCGCGACGTGGCGACCGCAGGAAATCGAGGTGCTTCACGCGATTCGCGAGCTGGGGCTCGAGCTGGTGGTGATCTTCAACAAGGACGCGGTGATGGTCCTGCCGACCGGGGTCAATAAAGCGACCGGTCTGAGAGTGGCTCTCCGAGAGTTGAGGATCGCCGAGCGCGACGTAGTTGGGGTGGGGGACGCGGAGAACGACCACTCCTTCCTGGAGCTATGCGGCCTCTCCGTGGCGGTCGACAACGCGATTCCCGCGCTGAAGAAGCGGGTCAGCTGGGTCACTCAGGGAGCTCGCGGAACCGGTGTGCAGGAGCTAATTGGCACCTGGTTGGACGATGAGCTTGGCCGATTCGCTCAGAGCGCGGGCGGCGCGGGGGCCGCCCTCGAAGCTGCCGCCTCCACGCGTTTGGCTTAGCCGCGTAGAGAACTCCACGCGGACCGTGGTCAGAAGACCCCAGGCGCACATGGGCGCACACCCTGAAATTTGGCGCATTCCGGGCGGCGGTACCACCTGCGGGGGCGGCACGTTTACTGATTAAGCAACCGGGCTCGGAGGTGACGATGCCCGGACGACCGCTGTGGAGAATCATCCCACTCTGTGTGCTGACCGCATTGACGGGCTGCAGCGGGGCGATCGATGGCCTAGGGGGAGATCAGGACGACGGTTCGGGACCCGACGGGAACGTCAATAACATCCCTGGCGTGACGACGCCCCGGCCGTTCACCCCCCTGCCGTCCTATGTTTACACCTCCAAGGTGAAAAATCTTTTGACCGGCCTTCCCGCGACCAGCGGCGAGCTGGATGCGGTGGCGGCCGATCCGGCCGCGCTGGCCAGCTTGATCGACGGCTGGCTCGCGGCGCCCTCCGCGGACGCGAAGCTGCTCAAGTTCTTTGGGAACGCCTTCCAGCAGACGCAGTTCATCGATGACGATCTTCAAGATCAGGGCGAGGTACGGGGCCAGGGCACCTCCTATACCCAGGTGGTGACGGCGATCCGCGAGAGCTTTCCGCGAACCGCGCTTGCGGTGATGAAAGAGGGCCGGGCGTTCACGGAGACCGTCAGCGCCAACCGCTTTCAGCTCACGCCGGCACTGATGGTCCATCTGGCCTATATCGATAACCGCCGCCGGGATGACCGTGGCAATACCCGGGACAAGCTCTTCCAGGCGGATACCGCGGCGACCTTCACTGTGCAGACCGGCGGCACGGCGGTCCCGATTGCCGAAACCCTGAATCCGGCGAACCCGAACTATCGTAAGTGGCAGACCGCCACCGCCTTCAACGCGGGCTGCGCCAAGACGACCCGGACCTTCACCGGTGGCAACATCTACGTGAACCTGGTCGACTTCATCTTCGGCCGTCTGAACCAGGATCCCGCCGACGCCACCTGCACGGCCTTGAACGTCCCGTCCCAGCTGGTGCCCGCGGACTTCACCACCTGGAAGTGGGTGACCATTCGCAAGCCCAACGCGGGTGAGGCCACCACCCGGTTCTTCGACCTGGCGACGATCCGGACCGGGAACGAATTGGTGCTGGACACCCAACGCGTCGGCTTCCTCTCGACCATCGCCTTCTTCGCCAACTGGCGGACCAATGACAGCAACCTGGCGCGCGTCACCACCAACCAGGCGCTGATCGTGGCGTTGGGTCGCAGCTTCGACGCCTCCAACAATGTGGTGCCGGTGAGCGAGTCGGGGCTGGACGAGGAGCACGCCAATCCCACCACCGAGTGCTACAGCTGCCACCGCGCGCTGGATCCGATGCGGCAGTTCTACCGGAAGAACTACTCGCTCAACTACCACGAGCAGTCCGACCCCACGCAGCTCGCCGCCCCGGCCACCTTCGCGGTCGACGGGGTCTCGGCGCCCGGCTCCACCATCGCCGACATGGCCCGGATGTTGGCGGACCATCCGCGCTTCCCCACCGCCTGGATTCAGAAACTCTGTTACTACGCCAACTCGGCCCCCTGCTCGGAGAACGACGAGGAAGTCCTGCGTCTGGCGGGTGTCTTCAAGGCCAGCGGCTTCAACTTCAAGGCGCTGGTCCGCGAGCTGTTCTCCTCGCCGTTGGTCACCGAGTCCCGCAGGACCAAGACCTTCGACGACCGCGACGCGGTGACCAGCGTTGCCCGTTTCGACCACCTCTGTGGAGCGCTGGCCCTCCGGCTCAACTACGACGTATGCACTATCGACACCAAGTCGAAGAACCTCTCCAGCAACCTGCCGTCGGACAGCTACAGCCGCGGCTCGGAGGTCCCGAGCCTCAACTCCGATACCAGCCTCTTCTTCCGTGCCGGCACCGAGAACCTCTGCCGTCAGGCCGCGGACCGTGTGGTGGACAACGGAGGAGTGACTGGCCGCTACACCAGCGCCAGTGTCGGGAGCCGGGACACCGCCATGGCCGCCTTCGTCTCCGACGTCATGGGTCTCACCTCTTCCGACCCCCGTGCCGCCCCCGCGCTCCAGATTCTCAAGGAGCACTATGCGGCGGTGATCGCCGCCGGCGGCAACGCGAACGCCGGCCTCAAGTCGACCTTCGTGCTGGCCTGCAGCTCGCCGACCGCCGTCTCCGTAGGACTCTAGCCCGAGCTTGGCAGATAGGAAACGACCGTGAAACTGGACCGACGACAGACCCTGTTGGGCGTTCTCTTCGGCGCGGGGGGGCTTGGGCTGCGATCCCTGGCCACCGGCCTGCCCATCTCCTTCCTGGCCAATCCGTTGAAGGCGATGGCGGCGGAAGCCGAGACCTGCACCGCCACGTACGGTCAGTTCCTGGTCTTAAGCACCTCCGGCAGCGGTGACCCGCTGAACGCCAACGTGCCCGGCACCTATCTCTTTCCGCAGATCGCCCACTCGCCCTCGCCGACCATGGCGCGGACGGCGATGACGCTGTCGGGGACCCGCTGGGACGCGGCGAAACCCTGGGCGGACCTCCCGCAGAACCTGCTCGACCGCAGCGTCTTCTTCCACCACACCACCCTTACCAACAACCACGCCAACCAGAACAAGGTGATGAAGTTGATGGGGGCGACCAACCGCCAGGAGATGTTTGCGTCGATCTACGCAAAGAACCTGGCCAAGTGCCTAGGCACGGTGCAGTCGGAGCCGGTGGTGGTGGGGGCCAGCGGATCGGGTGAGCTGCTGAGCTACCAGGGCCGCACCCTTCCCAAGCTGAGCCCCAGCGGCCTTCGGGACACGCTGACCAGCGCGGCGGGTCCGCTCACGACGTTCCAGCAGATCCGCGACAACGACCTGAACCGGTTAAACGCTCTGCTCAAGGAGAGCGGCACGCCGATCCAGCGCGCCTTCCTGGACCGGATGGCGCAAACCCAGACCGAGGCGCGGTCCATTGCTCAAGACCTGCTCGCGGACCTGGCGGCGATCAATGGCGACAACGCGGCCAACCAGATGGTGGCTGCGGCGATCCTGGTGAAGATGAAGGTCTCGCCGGTGATCTCGACGCACATCTCGTTCGGCGGTGACAACCACACCGACAATGACCTGCTGGGAGAGGCGGCGCAGACCGTTGCCGGCGTAGCCAACATCAACGCGCTCTTCGGCAAGCTGACATCGTACGGGCTTCAGGACGCCGCCACCTTCGCCGCGATGAACGTCTTTGGCCGAACCCTGAGCAACCGCGGTACCACTGGCCGGGACCACATGGCCAACCACCATGTGACGGTGATGATCGGCAAGGGGCTGAAGGGCGGCGTAGTTGGAGGCTTGGAGCCGAAGGGGAACGAGTTTACCGCCCAGGCGATCAACTCCACCACCGGTGCCGGCGGAACCGGTGGCGACATCCTCTTCAACGACACCCTGGGCGCGGTGGGGAAGACCTTGGGCGCCGCGCTGGGTGTCTCCAACGCCGTCCTGGACGACAACATCACCACCGGTAAGGTGGTGCGGGCTGCGCTGGTCTAGATCTTGAACCAGAGACCCGCGCCGACATTGATCTGCTGGGCGCTAAAAGGATCGAGGCTGTTTCCCGCCAGCGGGAAGTCGAACGCGGCTTCGACGTAGAGCGACATCAACTTGGGGATCAGCGGCAGGTTCAAGCCGCCCGCGGCGCGGAGGTTGAGGAAGGCGTCCCCCGGCTCGATGTGAATCGGGAGGGCCGCCCGCACGAACAGTGGCACCGGCGCGAAGTTGAAGGTGACGTTGGGGCCGATCTTGGTGCCGGTCCGCGAATAACCGTCGCCCGTGGCCGCAACGCCGATCTGCCCCTCGACGCCAAAGCCGATCAGGCTGACAGGGTAGAGCTCCGCGAGCAGATTGATCGTGGGCTGGAAGGTGTCGCCGATCGAGTACGACCCCGAGGTGCCATCGTTGCTGAAATGTGCGTAGAGCGGCGTCTCAAGCCCGCCTCTTAGACCAAACTCCGCCGCGCTTGCGGCGGTGGGAATTGCCAGTGCGACGACCAATGCCAGCAAAGACGAACGCTTCATATGCCCCCTCCTCGAGTGTGAAACCGAACCGGCGCGCTCATAGCTGAGCGCCCGGAAGGGAGCCAGTGCTGAGTGGCGGTAGCTGTTCCGTGGAGAACGGCAGCCTCAACGAAAGAGATAGGTGGCCAGGTGGTGGAGCCTGTCCGGGATCCGAATTCCCAACTCCCGAGCGGTTCTGGCATTGAGGGTCAGGTCACCCGGCGCGAAGCGAATGGTGGGCGCGGGGCCGTTCTGATCCTTCGTGGGTCGTTCCGAGAGGCCGCGAGCCAACTGTCCGGCTACCGTGCCGGCCTTGGAGACATCCGGGCTCAATGAGGCAAGCGCACCCGCGCGCGACATTCCGTGGGAGAAGCCGATCACCGGTAGCCGCAGCTTTCGTCCAATCTCCAGCGCGACGCCAAAGGTCTCGCTCGTCGCGAGCTGGGATTCGGGACTGAGCCAGATCGCCCCGGCACCCGGCTCCAGCCTCCGCATGCCCTCTTGCGCTCGCATGGCGTCCGCGACCACATGCTCCACCAGCGTGAGTCCCAGCGAGCCGGCCGCTGCTCGTGCGCGAGCCCTGAAGTCGGAGAGGTTGGAGCTGACGAAGAGGTTGACCTTGCCGCTGGGCATCAGCGGCTTGAGTTGGTTGAGCAGCTCGGCTGGATCCACCTCCAGTCGGACCCCGGTCGCCCGCTTCGGAAGCTCTGCGACGTCCAGGCCGGGGATCATCGATGCGACCAGCGTTCCCGAGGCGTGAGCCCGAGCC
>JBGTHI010000076.1:0-2262 GCA_041746295.1 Myxococcaceae bacterium | reverse complement strand
GCGGCGCTGACCGCGGTGCCGGGCGTCAGCGACGTGGCAGTGGCCAGCGAGGTCGAGTCGGTGAGCCGCCTCAAAGTGGCCGCGGCCCAGGACCTCCGTCCCGAGCTGGTGCGTGCGCTGGTCCGGGCCAACCTCGACGTGCTGCGAGTCGATCGCAGCGTTGAGAAGCTGGAGTCGATCTTCCTCAAACTGACGCATGGAAACAAGGAGCTGAGGTCATGAGCGCGGCGCTGCTGATCGCCCGTCGCGAGTTGGCGGGCTATCTCAAGACGATGAGCGGCTATGTGATCATCGCCGCAGTTTTGGCTATCACCGGACTGCTGTTCAACGTCCAGGCGATGGAGCCGAACAAGGTGATGAAATCGGCGGAGGTGATCTCCCAATTTTTCTACTTCATGAGCGGCACCACGATGATCGCTTCGATCTTCATCTCGATGCGGCTGCTCGCCGAAGAGCGGCAGGCGGGAACGCTGGCGCTGCTCTACTCGTCGCCGGTGCGCGATTACGAGATCATCCTGGGCAAGTTCCTCTCCGCGCTGACCTTCCTGGCGCTGATGATCGGCGCCAGCGTCTTCCTCCCGGCGCTGGTCGGAGTGAACGGGAAGATCTCCGTGGGCCAGGTGGCGGCGGGCTATCTGGGTTTGCTGCTATTGGGTAGCGCCTGCCTTGCGATCGGAACGCTTGGCTCCGTCCTTGCTCGCAATCAGGTGGTCGCGGCGATCAGCGGCGGCTGCATCCTGGTGGCGATGGTCGTGGCCTGGCTGGTTTCCAGGGTCGCGGAGGCGCCGCTCAAGGAGCTGTTCGGCGCGCTCTCGCTCTGGCAACGGCACTTCCCGCCGTTCCAGGCCGGGATCGTCCACTTGAGGGATGTCGTCTATTACGGAGTGGTGACCTACGTCTTTCTCTTTGCCGCCACCCGGGTTCTGGAAGCGAGGCGTTGGCGATGAGCGGTGTGAGCTACTTGCCCTCGGTGCTGTTCATCTTGGGGCTTCTTTCTATCTTCGCGGGTGAGCGGTTCGTGGGCGCCGGCACCGGCCGCACGGTCTTGACCGGATTCGGCGTGGCCCTGGCGCTGGGAGCGGTGGTGTGGCGCGGATCTATCCGGTGGCTGAGTGCCTCCGCGGATCGCAAGTGGGTGGAGAGGGTGCTCTTCCGTCTCTATCTCCTGGGGGTTCTGGCGGTCGCCCTCTACTTCGTCGGTTCGGATCTATGGCTGGCGGTGGCGAACCAGCGCCTCACCGTCTCCCATCCCCAGCTGGCGGCGGTGCTGTCGGTGCTCTGGCCGGCGCTGTTCGCCCTGGCGCTGATCCCGATCGTTCTGGTGGAGATGGCCTATACCTCCATGGCGCGGTCTCCGCGAATCGAGACCGAGCGGGTGGGGGATGCCCTGCGCTCCGGAATGGGTGTGGCGCTGGCGTTGGTCTTCGCCTTCGGAGCGGCCTATGTCGCCGATGCGCGGGATGTGAAATGGGACTTCTCCTATTTCCGGACCGCGCGTCCTTCGCAAGCGACCCGCAAGCTGGTCCAGGGGTTGGATCAGGAGCTGGAGGTTGTCCTGTTCTTTCCTCCCGCCAACGAGGTGGGGGAGCAGGTGCAGGACTACTTCAAGGATCTCGGGCCGGAGTCGTCCAAGCTCAAGGTCGCAGTGCTGGATCAGGCGGTCGACCCGTTCCGGGCAAAGCAGCTCGGGGTGCTCGACAACGGCGCCCTGGTGATCCACCGGGGGGCGGTGCGGGAGACCTTCAAGCTCGGCATTCAGTTGGAGAGCGCCCGCAGTGCGCTTCGGGATCTCGACAAGGAGGTGCAGTCCCGGATTCTCAAGACCGCCAAGGCCCGCCGCAGCGTCTACTTCACTGCGGGGCACGGCGAGCTGAGCGTCCGTGAGATGGTGAGCGACCCTCGTCCCACCGACCGTGCGCTGCAGGAGGCGATGCGCTCCCAGAACTACGACGTCAAGGAGCTGGGTACGTCGGAGGGGCTGGGCTCTGCAGTCCCGAACGATGCGGCGATGGTCTGGATCCTGGGACCCAATCGTCCGTTTCTCCCGGAGGAGATCGATTCGCTCAATCGGTACCTCCAGCAGGGAGGCCGTATTTTCCTGGGGCTCGACCCGGAACCGGGGCTGGACTTCTCCGGTCTGCTCAAGCCGGTGGGGCTCAAGTATCTGCCCATCCCGCTGGCCAACGATCAGGCCTTTCTGGCGCGCACCCGCCAGCCCAGCGATCGCGCCAACATCGCCACCGCCGGCTACAGCTCGCACCC
>JBGTHI010000075.1:0-3470 GCA_041746295.1 Myxococcaceae bacterium | reverse complement strand
TGCTGCGCAGGCGCGCAAACAGCTGGGGCGGGGCGGCGCCCGTCGCTCGAACGCCGAACAGCGGCTGCGCGAGCTCGCTGGTCTCGACGAGGAAACGGAGTGACCACGCCGCCTCGCAACGCGGCGGCTGCTCTCCTCCGGGTGGTTACGACCGAGGAGGGCTCACCGTACCCCAAGGCTTCCCTCGTCCTGCGAGGTCTGGCCCGCGCGGTCGACGCCGCCATCGCCTGGGGGCTCTACTTCGCTCCGGGCGGTGTGGGCGGCGTGGCGGCGCTGCTGTTCGTGCTGCTCGCCGATGGCATGGTCCAGGGACAGAGCCCTGGGAAGAAGTTGTTCGGGGTTCGCGTGGTCTATCTACCCACCCGCGCCTTCGGCCGCTACCGCGACAGCGTCCTCCGAAACGCCCCCTTCGGCCTGCTCGTGTTGCTGACGATGCTCCCCGAAGGTCTGGGACGAATGGCCTTCCTGGCCGGGGTCACCTTCATTGGCGGCGTTGAGGCGGTGAAGGTTTTTCGCGAGGCGCTGGGAATGCGGTGGGGCGACGCCTGGGCTCAGACCCAGGTGGTGGATGGGAAAGTCCCGGCGGGCACGCTCTCCTCCGCGCGGACGACGGAAGTCAACCAGGTTCCGGGACGGATCATGTCGGTGGCAGGGGGAAATAAGTGCGAATCGCGCTCACGTACAATCTGAAGCTCTCCGATTCCGAGGAGGAGGCGGAGTTCGACACCGTGGAGACGGTGGACGCACTCGCCGCATCGATCGAAAGGCTGGGGCACAGGCTGGAGCGCTTCGAGGTCTCCGGCCCCGCGTCACGGACGGTCTCACGGCTCGAGGCGTACGGGCCCGAGCTGATCTTCAACACCGCCGAGGGACGCCGCGGCCGGTTCCGCGAGGCCTTCTACCCCGCGCTGTTCGACCAGCTGGGTTTCCCCTACACCGGCTCGGACGCCTACGTGCTGACGGTCACGTTGGACAAGCAGCTCACCAAGATGATCGTCCGTGAGCACGGCGTAAGGACACCGGGCTGGCAGTTCGTGGTCGACCCGGCGGAGCTCAAGCCGCAGGCGTTGAGGTTCCCGGTGATCGTCAAGCCCAACTTCGAAGGCAGCTCTAAGGGGATCACGCAGGATTCGATCGCGGAGAACCCCGGCGAGCTGGTGAGCAAGACAACCAAGGCGCTGGCCCACTACCCTGCCGGCGTGGTGGTGGAGGAGTTCATCGTCGGAAGAGACCTCGCCATTCCATACCTGGCCGCGGTGGCCAACGACTTCGGTGGCGTGCTCGCCCCAGTCGAGTACGTGGTCGACGAAGCGGTGGCGAAGAGCCGCAAGTTCCAGATTTATGACTACGACCTCAAGACCCGGGACGATGCGCTGATCTCGGTCCGGGCGCCCGCGGAGATCCTGCGCGAGGTCGCGGAACGCGCCAAGCGAACGGCACTCTCCGTCTTCCAGAAGCTGGACTGCCGCGATCTGGGGAGGATCGACTTCCGCATGGATGAGGGGGGCGAGCTCTATTTCCTGGAGATCAACGCGCTGCCCTCCCTGCAGATCGGCGCAGGCATCTACGCTTCGGCGGAGCTCGAAGGGCTGCATATGGATGCAGTCATCCGTTCGGTGATCGCCAGCGCTGCCCGCCGTTACAACATCAAGGATCCGGGCCAGCGGCGAAACCGTCCCGCGCGCAAGATAGGACCGCTGCGAGTGGGCTTCGCTTTCAATGTCAAGCGGATCAAGCCGACGCTCGATGCGGTGGAGGACACCGAAGCCGAATACGACTCGCCCGCCACCCTGCAGGCGATCCGCGAGGCGATCGCGTCGTGGGGGCACGAGGTGGTAGATCTGGAAGCCAACGCCGAGCTGCCGTCCTTGCTCGCCTCGACGCCGTTGGATCTGGTCTTCAACATCGCCGAAGGGCTGAAGGGCCGGAACCGCGAGAGCCAGGTGCCGGCGATGTGCGAGCTCCTGGATCTGCCCTACACCGGCTCCGACCCGGCCACGCTCTCGATCGCGTTGGACAAGGGACTGGCCAAGAAGATTGTCCAGCATGCCGGCATCGCCACGCCGGCGTTCCAGGTGATGACCACCGGCAAGGAGCGGCTCAAGGAGTTCTCCCGCTTTCCGCTGATCGTGAAGCCGGTCGCCGAGGGGTCCTCCAAGGGGGTGGTAGCCAAGAGCGTCTGCCACTCAGAAGCTGAGGTTCGGGAGGTGGTCAGGGAGATGGTGGGCAAGTACCGCCAGCCGGCGCTGATTGAAGAGTACATCGGCGGTCGGGAGTTCACCGTGGGGCTCCTGGGTGAGCGCAAGCCCAAGGTGTTGCCGCCCATGGAGATCGTCTTCCTGGACAAGGCGGACCGCACGCCGGTCTACCGCTTTGAAGACAAGCAGGAGCTCAACAATCGCATTCGCTACGACGTGCCGGCCACGCTCGATTCCTCGGCGATGGATCGGCTGAAGCAGGCCGCGCGCGAATCGTTCATGGCGTTGGGCTGCCGCGATGTGGCACGGATCGACTTCCGGATGGATGACAGGGGACGTTTCTGCTTCATCGAGTGCAACCCCTTGCCGGGGCTGACGCCCGGCTGGAGCGACCTGGTGATGATCGCCAAGGCCTCGGGTATGGACTACCGGACGTTGATCGGCGAGATCTTGAGCGGCGCGATCCGCCGCTACAAGGAGCAGGAGCAGCGGAAGGCGGCCCATGCGGGCGGCAGCGGGCTCACCCCCAAGCCCGTGCTCTCGCCGGAGCTCCGAGAAGAGCGGGTTGAAGCCAAGGCCTGAGACTCTGGGGCCTTGAAACCTAACAACACCCGCCAGCGAGCAGCTGATAATCTCCGCATGCCGATGTCCTCCCATGCCCCCGGTCCGTTCCGACCGAGGTAGTCTGCCCTATGCGCTTCTGCTCTCCGGCATCGCCGCCGTTCCCACGCTGATCGGGAGCGGCGCCGGCGCTCTGACCGGGTTTCACCTCAACCGCTCCAAGGGCTCGGGAGACGCCGCCGATAGCCCCGGGCGCCATGGAAGCTCTCGGAGGGCGGTGACGGTGGTATTTCCGCAGTCAGCGCGTGAGGCGGGCCTCCAACATCCGGTGGCCTGGGTGCGGCTCCCAGCGAAGCTAGCCTGTCGGGCTCGGTGCGAGAGGGGAGGTTGCAGGGCCAGCTCCGTCCGTTTCCTCGCGCCATGATGGACTGGTTGAAGATGGAAGCGGGGCTACTGCCACGGCAGGGCTGCGTTGCGCCTTCGCAACACGGGAGCGAATCTGTCGACAATCAAGGCACCTAATTACCTGGGGGGAACGGTGGGTGTCATGGGAACCGCGGAGAGGCCCGCGCTAGCCCAACTTCCGCAGTTCAGCCCGGGCAAATAAGTAGTTACTGGGACTTACGCCGACAAGTTGGCACTACATTTCAGGGTGGGGCGTGGCTGGGACGAAGGCGGTCAGGCAATCGGAGACCGAGGCGGTCGAGGAGT
>JBGTHI010000074.1:0-7190 GCA_041746295.1 Myxococcaceae bacterium | reverse complement strand
CCAGGCCCCGGTCGCGGAGCATCGCCAGCAGCTCGGGGCCGACCTGGGTGATGTCCCCCGCACCCAGCGTTACCACCAGGTCGCCCGACTTGAGCCGCGGCCAGATCTTCTCCGCCAACTCGGCCCGCTTCTCCACGTAGGTCGCGTCGCGGTGGCCGTGAGCGGTAATCGCGTCCACCAGCACTGCGCCGGTCACGCCGGGGATCGGCTCCTCGCCCGCCGCGTAGATGCCGCCCACCACCAGCGCGTCGGCATCGTTAAACGACGAGGCGAACTCTCCCATCAGATCCCGGGTCCGGCTGTAGAGATGCGGCTGAAAGAGGACCACCACTCTTCGGCCGAACGCGCGCCGCGCCCCCGAGAGCGTGGCCTTCACCTCCGCCGGATGGTGGCCGTAGTCGTCGACCACCGTGATCCCGTGCATCTCGCCTCGAACCGTGAATCGACGTTGAACGCCGCCGAACTCTGCCAGTGCCGACCGCACCGCGTCTAGGGGGACGTTCATCTCTTCCGAGACGGCGATCACCGCCAGCGCGTTGAGCGCGTTGTGCGCACCGACCATCCGCACCGAGAACTCACCCAGCGGCTCATCATGTCTGAAAACCTGGAACCGCGTACAGAAGCCGTCCAGCACGATGTTCTCCAGCCGGTAGTCGGCCGTGTGCGCCTGGCCGTAGGTGACAAACCGCTTCTCTAGCCTGGGCAAGAGCGCCTGGACGTTCGGGTGGTCCAGACAGAGAACGTTGAGCCCGTAGAACGGCACCCGATTGCAGAAGTCGACGAAGGCGCCCTTCAGCGCTTCGACCGTCCCATAGTGGTCCAGGTGCTCCGGATCGACGTTGGTGACCACGGCGATCGAGGGATGAAGCTTCAGAAACGAGCCATCTGACTCGTCCGCCTCCACCACCATCAGGTCGCTGTTCCCGAGCTTGGCGTTGGAGCCGATCACATTGACCTTGCCGCCCACCACCGAGGTGGGGTCCATGCCCGCCGCGGCCAACACCGAGGTGACCATCGAGGTGGTGGTGGTCTTGCCGTGAGAGCCCGCCACTGCCACCGCGTACTTCTGGCGCATCAGCTCGGCCAACATCTCGGCTCGCGGCACCACCGGAATCTTGCGGGCCCGCGCAGCCACCACCTCGGGATTGTCTTTCTTCACCGCGGAGGAGGTGACCACGACATCGGCGTCGGCGAGGTTCTCCTCGCGGTGGCCATAGACCACCCGGCCCCCCAAGCTGGTGAGTCGGCGGGTGATCTCCGATTCCTTGAGGTCGGAGCCGGAGACCCGATAGCCCAGGTTCAGCAGTACCTCGGCGATGCCGCTCATCCCGATGCCGCCCACCCCCACGAAGTGGACGTGCGCCGCGTGGCGGGTTTTGAAGCGGCTTTGGATTGAAATGGGCCTGGGCTTCACGCGTCTCCAACGGGCCGCTCGCGTCCCTGGGGGCCGAAGGTTTGCACCATCAGCTGTACGCAGACATCGGCCAGCTCCTTGGCCGCCTCGGGCCGCCCCAACAGGGCCGCCTTTTTCTGCATCATCTTGAGCTTGGCCGGGTTCTCCTTGAGGTCTTTGATCGCCGAGGCCAGCTTGGGACCGGTCAGCTCCGCTTCCCGGAACATCAAGGCGGCGCCGGTCTCCACCAGCGAACGGGCGTTGATCTCCTGGTGGTTGTCCGCGGCAAAGGGAAACGGGACCAGGATCGCCGCCTTCTTACAGACCGTCAGCTCCGCTAGGGTGGTCGCGCCGGCGCGGCAGACGACCAGCTCGCTGCGGGCATAGGCGGCCGACATATCATCGATGAACTCAACAACCTCCACGTGCTCCGCCTGGAAGCCGCGCTCGGCATAGCCTTGCCTGACCTTCTCCACGTCCGCCTTCCCGGTCTGGTGGATGAAGTGCAGTCCATCCTTGATATCGCGGAGGGAATCGAGCGCGTCGAGCACCCGCCCGTTCAAGGTCCGTGCGCCCAGCGACCCGCCGAAAACCAGCAGCGTGAACCGGTCGTGCGAGACGGAAGAGCGCAGGTAGTTGTCCATCAGCTTGCGCCGGATCGGGTTGCCCACCAGCTGGGTCCGGTGCGCGGGGAAGTAGCGGCGCGCCTCCTCGAAGGCGATGAAGATCACATCGACCAGATGGCCCAGGATGCGGTTCGTAATTCCCGGATAGGCGTTCTGCTCCTGGATCGCGGTGGGGATCCGCTGCATCCATGCGGCCAACACCACCGGGCCGGAGGCGTACCCGCCTACGCCCACCACCACGTCGGGCCTGTGGCTCCGCAGAATCCGCCACGATTCCAAGAAGGCCAGCGGGAGGACCAGAAGCCCCTTCAACATCGCCCAGAGCGCCATTCTCTTCAGCCCGCGCGCGCGGATCAGCTCCAGCGGGAAGCCGGTCTGGGGTATCACCCGCGCTTCGATCCCTCCCCGCGTCCCTACGAAGACCACATGGTTATTGTGGTGGCGCGTGGTCAGCTCCTCGGCCAGCGCCACGCCGGGGAAGAGATGACCTCCAGTGCCTCCGCCAGCGATCACGACCTTCATTGCGACACCTCGGAATGGGGGGATGACTTCGCCATCCCCCCAAGCCCCCTGGATCTCACTCCGGTCGGGGCGGACCCCGCCCTCCGCTTCGGAAGCCCCGCTTTCCCTATTCCGGCGGTGACCACACTCATTGGGCCGCCACCTCCAGCCGATGGGTCGGCCCGCGGCTGCCGCGCCCGGACCTCCGCTGTCCATCGGAGGCGGTCACCGAGGCCTCGGCCGACTGACTCACCGAAAGGAGAATGCCGGCCGCCGCCATCATCATCACCAGCGAGGTCTTCCCGTAGGAGATGAACGGAAGGGTCAACCCCTTGGTGGGCAGGAGCCCCATGGTCATCGACATGCTGATCACCGCCTGGAAGGCGATCAACGCGGTGAGCCCCAACGCCAAATAGGTGCCGAAAGCCTCCTTGGCATGGAGAGCGGCGCGGATGCCTCGGGCGATCACCAACCCGTACAGCCCCACCACCACCAGCACGCCGATCAGTCCCAGCTCCTCACCGACAATGGCGAAGATGAAGTCGGTGTGCGCCTCGGGAAGAAAGAACAGCTTCTGCCGGCCGTCGCCCAGGCCGAGCCCGAACAGGCCACCGGAGCCCAACGACATCAGGGACTCCGCCACCTGGTAGCCGATATCGTGGCGGTGGGCCCAGGGATCCAGGAAGGCGAGGATCCGCTTCATCCGATAGGGCGACGAAGCGACCGCGTGGTAGGCCACCGGGAGCGCGACCAGCACCGAGCCCACCAGATACGAGAGCTTGGCCCCCGCGGCGAACAGCAGCGTGAAGAGCAGGAAAATGAGCCCCACCGAGGAGCCGAAATCCGGCTGGGCCATGCAGAGCAGGACCAGCACCCCCGCGATCGCCAGGTGTGGCAGGAAGCCCACTGAGAAGGTCGCCACCTTCTCACGCTTCTTTGCCAGCGAATAGGCCAGGTAGACCACCCAGGCCACTTTGGCCAGCTCGGCGGGCTGGAACGAGAGGCCCGGCAGCTTGAGCCAGCGACGGGCCCCGCCCGCCGACTCGCCGATGCCGGGAATCAGCACCAGCACCAGGCTGACAATGGTGAGAACCAACAGGGGATAGGCGAAGCGGGCCAACCGTCGGTAGCCCCACTTGAAGGTCAGCATCATGGCGACGAGCCCCATCGCCCCAGCGGTGCACTGGCGCTTCAGGTAGTAGAGCCCATCTCCCAGCTTCTGCTCCGCGGAGATCGCGCTGGCGGAATAGACCATCACCAGGCCGAGGCCTACCAGCGCAAGCACCGCGCCCAGGAGCCACGGGTCTCCATGGCCTCGCCGCTCACCGTGCGCGCGGTTCGATTCGGAGGTGATCATGTCGGAACTCCTCTCTCGAGCTTTTCCACCCACTGCTTGAAGGCGTCGCCCCGCGCCTCGAAGTTCTTGAACTGATCGAACGATGCGCAGGCGGGGGAGAGCAGCACCGTCCCGGGCGCATGCGCCAGCTCGAAGGCACGGTAGACCGCGCGCTCCAGCGTCTCGCAAGGATAGACGGGGTAGCTCTCCTTGAAGGCCGCCCCGATCCTCTCCGCATCCTCACCGATGGTGAAGACGCCCTTGAGCTTGCCCGCGCCCGCCGCCACCAGCGGAGAGTAGGGTGCGCCCTTGCCCCGGCCTCCGGCGATTAGCCAGAGCGACCCCTGCAGAGTGCTGAGCGCAATGCGGGACGAATCAACGTTGGTCGCCTTGGAATCGTTGATCCACTCCACCCCGTTGACCGTGCGCACCGACTCCAGCCGGTGAGCCAGTCCCGGAAAAGAGTCGAGACCGCGCTGCACCGCCTCCGGGCTCACGCCGCTCAATCGGGCCAGGAGGGACGCGGCCATTGCGTTGGCTACATTGTGCGGTCCACGCAGAGCGCGGTTGGCAAGGTGGTACCGCTCAGCCCCCAATGGCAGTGTGAAGTCCTGTCCACCCTCTTCCGCCCGGGCCACTCCCTTGAGAAACGAGGGAAGATCGCCTGAACCGGCCGGCCTCAGCGAGAAGCCAAAGACGGACGTCGGAAGGCCGGTGGCCAGGGTCAGCACCGCCGGGTCATCGGCGTTGACCACCGCCACATCGCCTAGTTGCTGGTTCTGGAAGATGCGCGCCTTGGCCTTGCTGTAGGCTTCCAGATCCGCGTAGCGATCCAGGTGATCTGGCGCCAGATTGAGCACCGCGGCGGCGTTCACCCGGGTCTCGGAGATCCCCTCCAGCTGGTAGCTGGAGAGCTCCACCACCCAGACATCCCAGGGGCGGCCATCCAGACAGGCGTCGGAGAGCGCCCGGCCTAGGTTCCCACCCACGAACGCCCGCTGGCCGCCGTAGGAGAAGAGCTCGCCGGTGAGCGCGGTGGTGGTGCTCTTCCCATTGGTGCCGGTGATGCCGACCATCGGGACCCGGGGGCAGAGCCTCCGGGCCAGCTCCACCTCGCCGATCACCTCCACCCCCTCCCTGCGCGCCTCCTGAATGACCGGTAGCGCCAGCGGGATCCCGGGGCTGACCACCACCAGCTGAGCCGATCTCAACAGCGCGGCGCTCGGATTCTCCCCCAACGCCATCCGGACGCCCAGCTCCTTGAGCTCGGCGATTGGATCCCCAAGCTCGGAGCCGGAGCCATTCAGAAAGGCGCTGGGGGGCCGTTGATCCACCGCCAGCACCCGCGCACCCTCCCGAACCAGCAGCCGAGCCGCCGACAGACCGCTCCGGGCAAGCCCGAAGACGACGGCGCGAGTCTGGGAGAGCGCGAGGGGCATCGATCTACCGCAGCTTGAGCGAGAGTAGCGCCACGCCGCCACAGAGAATGGAGGTGATCCAGAAACGGACGATAATCTTCGGCTCGGCCATCCCTTTCAGCTCGAAGTGGTGGTGGACCGGCGCCATCTTGAAGACCCGCTTGCCGGTGGTCTTGAAGGAGATCACCTGGATGATCACCGAGAGAATCTCCGCGAAGAAGATCCCGTGAATCACCGCGGAGACCACCTCGTTCTTGGAGAGCATCGCCAGCCCGCCAAGAGCGCCCCCTAAGGCCAACGAGCCGATGTCTCCCATGAAGACAGAGGCCGGATAGGTATTGAACCACAGGAACGAGATGCCGGCCCCAACCACCGCGGAGCAAAAGACCGCGAGCTCGGCGCCCCCCGGAACCCGGGGAATTCCCAGATAGACCCAGAGCGGGGTGGCGACCAACCGATCCACCCCCTCTACCATCGTGGCATCGGCGATGTTCACCGTGGTGCCACCCACGTAGCAGAGCACCGCGAAGACGAACGCCGAGACGATCGACGGAACGATCGCCAGGCCATCCAGCCCGTCGGTGAGGTTCACCGCGTTGGATGTCCCCACTACCAGGATGAAGCCAAACAGAATGTAGAACCAACCCAGGTCCGGGTTGAATCGGTGGGAGGGAACGAACGGCAAGGTGAGCCGCGTCTCGATCAGCAGCGTGGGCTTGAAGCCATTCCACTCGCAGAGGAAGAGAAGCACCGCGCTCAGGTAGAAGAACGTCTGGAGCAGGAGCTTCTTGCGGCCCGCGAGCCCCTTGGAGTTCCGCTTGCTGAGCTTGAGCCAGTCGTCCAGAAAGCCGATGAAGCCAAAGCCGCAGGTCAGCCAGATCATCACCCAGACCGGCCGCGCGGTCAGGTCGGCGAAGAGCAACGTGGCAAAAAGGATGCATGCTAGGATCAGCGCGCCTCCCATCGTGGGCGTCCCCTTCTTCTTGGAGTGGCTGTCCGGAACATCCTCCCGCACGTTGCTCTGGCCGTGCTGGTTGAGCCGCAGCTCGCGGATCAAGGCGGGGCCGGCCGCCATCCCCAGCACCAGGGCGAAGACGCCGGAGGCCAGGATTCGGAAGGTGGGGTACCGCAGGAAGTTGAGCCAGTCACCGTAGCGGGTATCCGACAGCCACTGGTACAGATGGTAGAGCATGAGTCAGTGGGCCCCTTCCGCCGCCGGGCCCGGGCTTTCGGCGAGGAGTGGAAGCACCCGCTCCAGACGCATCCCGCGACTTCCCTTCACCAGAATCAGATCCTTCGGCTCTAGCCGCTTCTCCAGCCAGCTCAACAGCTCCGGCATCGCCTCGAAGTGCACCGCCGACAGGGTTGGCTTCTTCGATAGGGCAGCGGCGAAGCCGGACGCCGACCGAGGGCCAAAGAAGGCCACCAGCTCCGCCGCCTCCGCCGCCTTCTCGCCGATCGCCGCATGGGCCGAGGCTTCGTCCGGCCCCAGCTCCAACATATCGCCCAACACTGCCACCGTGCGGCGCCCTGGCGGTTCCTGCCCGAGCTCATGCAGAGTGCGGAGGGCAGCTGCCATCGAGGTGGGGTTGGCGTTGTAGCAATCGTCCAGGATCAGGGTGTCCCTCTTGCCTGGCACGGGGTTCAGCCGGCCCGGATGAGGCTTGGCCTGCGCCAGCCCCCGAACGCACTGATCGGGCGAATAACCCAGGGCGAGACCCACGGCGAACGCGCCGGTCGCGTTGAGAGCGTTGTGCGCGCCGAGCAGCGGAAGCTCGAGCTCGTAGCTCCTCCCGTCCACGAGAAGCTTCACCGCGTGGCCCCTCCCGCCGAGCGACCTGGCCAACTCCAGCCGGACTTCGGCGCCGGCCGCGCGGCCATAGGTCAGGGCCGGCACGCCGCTCTGCCGCGCCTGC
>JBGTHI010000073.1:0-2372 GCA_041746295.1 Myxococcaceae bacterium | reverse complement strand
CGCGCCCACGGCGATGCCGGCCGCCACGCCCAGCAGGACCTGCGAGTAGAGCGGAAAGCGGAGACGCCGGCCGGAGCTCATCGCCCGCAGTCTGCCTCAGCCGGGCGCCCTCCGCTCCAAACCGGCTAGACCTTCTGCGCTCGCATGGCGCGGCCGGCCGTCCGGGGCGGCGCCCCCTTGGCGCGAGGCGCAGCCAGAGCAGGGCAACCAAAGGGTCAAGAGGGCGGTCAGTTTCTTGGAAGTTGGGTTTCGGCGCTAAGCTTCAGAGCCTCCGCGATGCGCCGAGCCCTCCCCCTCTCGCTTCTTCTTCTGCTGCTCGCAGCGTGCGCGCATCACACCGACCATTTCGGCGAACGGGTCGCGGCGCCCCAGCTCGATGGGACCCCTCCGCCGGCGGCGGGAAGCACCGTGGCGATGGACCAGGGCTTCGTTCCGCTCGAACCGATCCCCGAGGTCGACCCGGACGACGCCGAGTCCGACCTGGACGATGAGGACGACGGCCCGGTCGCGGAGGAGCAGGAGTCGCGCGAGCCGGCGGTTCCCGGCACCGCCGATCTCGATCGCTACAGCGCCGACCTGAGCGACGCCAAGCTGGCGGAGCTGTGGCGAGATCGGCCGGAGGCGCTGGGCTGCATGTCCATGGGCTTCGCCGACGAAGGCCGGCTGATCAACGGCCGCCCCTTTCCGTCCGGCGAGGATTGGATCGTGGTTTCCCCCGACAAGAGCTGGGGAACCTCCGAAACGATCGCTTACGTCATCACCGCGATCGAGCACGTCAAGGCTCGCTTCCCGGAAGCGCCGCGAGTCCGGATCAATCGCGTCAGCGGGCGCGAGGGAGGCTATCTCAAACCCCACAAGAGCCATCAGAGCGGCCGCGACGTCGACCTCGGCTTCTACTATCCCACAGAGACCCCGGTTCGGATCCGGGCCCGCGAGAAGGCGATCAACGTCGCGCTCAATTGGGAGCTGATCAAGTCGCTGGCGGTCTACACCGACATCCAGCTGATCCTCGTCGACCGCAGGGTGCAGCGGATCCTCTACCGCTATGCCCTCCGCAAGGGAGAGGACCGCGGCTGGCTCGACTCGCTCTTCAAGAGACGCAGCGCGCACGGTCGGCCCCCCTTGATCCAGCATGCGCGGAAGCACCGGGATCACTTTCATCTTCGCTTCTACAACCCACGCGCCCAGGAGCTGGGCAGGCGAGTCACGCCGCTCTTGGCCCAGCGACCAGATCAAAATCTGGTGATGCACCGGGTGCGGCGGGGGGAGAACCTGGGATCGATCGCCCGGCGGTACCACAGCTCGGTCAAGGTACTGAAGAAGGCCAACCGCCTGCGGAGCTCCCGGCTGAAGCTCTCCCAGGTTCTGCGGGTGCCATTGCGCGGCCCGTGCACGCGCTGTCCCCTGCCGCCTCCCTTGATGCTGCCGGAGCGCCGGCTGCCGCCTCCCGGACCCACCGCCGAAGCGAACTAGCGGTCGGGGTGCGCACAGCTCGCACCCTGTCCAAATTCAATCGACCACCTTTCACGCGGTAGCATCGTGCGATGAGCCGAACGGCGATTGAGATCTCGCGGGAAGTGCTCTGCACCAGCGAGCCGAGGGCGCTCTGGCCATTCCTGAGCGACACCAACCGCCTGAACCAAGCCGCTGGGCTCACCGAGATCACTGTCGCGCCGCTCGGCTCCGGAACCGGCCCTCCCGGCTCCGCGGCCCGGTATCAGATCAGCACCCGGCTGGGCGGCTTCTCCACGGACTACGCGGAGCTTCCCTTCGAGTGGGTAGAGAACCAGCAGTTCTCGGTCACGCGGCTGATGCGCGGCGGGCCGGTCTCCGAGCTGCGTTTCCGCCTTCAGCTCAATTCCCCCAACGTAGGCGTGACCCGTGTCCTGCTGGGGCTGACCCTGAAGCCGCGCTTCTGGCTGGTGGCGGTGATTGCGCGGCAGTCGGCGGAGCGCTCACTGGCCCGGATCGCCCGGGAGGTCCGGCGTACCGACTCCCTGTTGCGGCGGCAGCGGGCGGAGCTCACACCCGGGTTGGGGGCGGTAAGCTCGAAGGTGCGGGAAGGCCCCCTCCTTCGCGCGCTCAACCAGATGCGGAGCCGACTGCCCGACTCCGATCAACCCCTCGTGGATCGATTCGGACAGCTGGTTGCCTCCGCCGACGACTCCGAGCTGGCGCGCATTCGGCCCTTCGAGCTTGCCGACCTCTGGGGCGCACAGCGCCGAGCGGTGCTCCAAGCCGCGCTGGAGGGGGTGCCGGCCGGCCTCCTGGAGCTCTCCTGGGACGTGGTCTGCCCGAGCTGCCGGACCTCCTCCAACCGGGCCAGCTCGCTGGCGCAGCTCCAGGACCACGGCCGGTGCCAGCTGTGCGAT
>JBGTHI010000072.1:0-1572 GCA_041746295.1 Myxococcaceae bacterium | reverse complement strand
TCCGCGCGGCCGCGTCCTCGCTTCGCCGAGAGCTGCCATCCAAATAGATACGGTAGGCCAGCTCCACGCCGCCCTGATAGTCGGAGCCCTTGAGGTTGTGGCCCGAGACCAGCCAACTGGCCCAGCGCAGCCCATCGGCAGGTGACATGGCCTTTCCCAAGCCACTCCCCGCGCGAAGCCGCTCAAGGGTCCGCTGCAGGTAGTGCTCCTTCGCAATTGCCCGGACACCGACGGTCAGATGATAAACCTTGCTTGCGCTGTTGAGGGCGTTGGCGAGCGGTCCGGCGCGCGTCCCCTGCAACCCCTCGCTCAGGGTCACCAGAGAATTGAAAGCCATGTGGGCGGCGATGGAAGAAGTAACGCCGTTGCGTGACGCCTTCTCTCCCAAGCCGGCGGAGAGGATCATGTCGTGCGCGAACAGCCCGCCCCGGAGCCCCATCTCCGTCACTCTCCTCCCAGAGGCTGACACGCCCCCCTGCCCGGGAAGGTCCTGCAGCGCTGCCGCGACTGAATGCGCGCGGGTTTTCAGGTGTGCGGTGGCGAAGAGCCCGTCGAGCAGCCGGTTCAATGCCGGATGCCGCGAAAATTGGCGCGCGATCGCTTGCCCCAGTCCCCGGGCAATCAGCTCCTCCTTAATCGGAGCGATAAAGTTGGTCCTGAAACGCAGCGCCCTGAGATTCCCAGGAGCTCCGGGTCTACCCGCAGCCAGCGTCCCGATCGACAGCGCTCCAACCGCCGCTGCGATGGCCAGGCTGTTGAGCGGCTTCCTTGCAGGCCGGACCTGGGCTCCCTCTTTGGGGACGTGGAGCGCGCGGTGCACGAACCTCCGCTTGAGACTCGACCCCCGCACACCATCCGCTGCCATCGACGCTCTATTCCGCCCCCTTTGATTGTCGAGGGGATGCGGCGGCGAGTTGAGCCATGGTAGCGCAAAGCCCTAAGGCGGCTGTCTGATTGGGGGATTTCGTTCGGAGAGCAGTCTTGGGTGCGCCCAGAGCTTCCAGCCATCGGCCGCTGCGACCTCCCGCCATCCTGCAGGCGCCTCGGGTGCTTCCGTCGGAGCTAGGGCATAGGCAAGCTCGGGCCGGTCGAGCTCGGACCAGCTCGCGCGGGGCCACGCCACCAGCTTCCGGTCGACCGCGAGCGCGGCGATCACCTGCCAGTCCGGAGCGGGCCGCACCAGCCAGATAGACGTCCCTTCCGGCAATGAGTCGACTGCGGAGAGGAGGCCGCCGCGCGGCAGACAGCGCGAGGGACGGACCCAGAAGGGCTGACCGATGGCAACCGCGAACCAGAGCGCGACGGCGACCAGCCCCAGACCCCAAGCCACTCCTCGCCAACGACCACAGAGCCACTCGAACCCGGCTCCCAAACGCTCACCAGCGAAGATCGCCGCCAGCGGATAGAGCACCACCAGATGGTGGGCCAGCTTGCGCTGCGGCAGCCCCAACGCCACCAATCCCAGCAGGAGAGCTGCCCCCAACAGAACCCGCCGTCGGTCGCGGTCGCGCAGCGCGCGGACCACCGCGAACGGCACGAGCGCCAGCCCCGGCCAGAAGTGTCGCCACATCA
>JBGTHI010000071.1:0-8850 GCA_041746295.1 Myxococcaceae bacterium | reverse complement strand
GCCGAGCGATCCTGGCTTCCAGCCGACCCGCTACTGGCGCGGCCCGATCTGGCCGATCCTCAACTGGGTCCTGCAACGCGGCCTCGATCGCTACGGGTACGCGGCCGCGGCGGCGGAGGTGCGTCAAGCCGTCGTGGGGCTTGCTCGGAGCAATGGATTCTGGGAGCACTACAGCCCGGTGACCGGCCGAGGTCACGGCGGCGAGCAGTTCGCCTGGACCGCAGGCCTCGTCCTTGAGATCCTCGCGAGCGACAGCCCCGTACGCGAGCGATCCGCCGCGAGTCGCTCGACGGTGGCATAGCTAAAAACCTCATTGACTTCGCGGCGGATATTTGTTACACCCGCAATGCAAATAGTCTGTTGACGAGTGGTGAAGCTGGAGCAACTCCCCCGGATCGGAGGAGCATTGGTGGTTAACGAGCACCCGCCGCTGGACGAGCTCGATGTCGAGCCTGAGCCGAAAGGTGCTTACGCGAGGCGGCCTTGCGTGCTGCCCGAGACAGGAGGGATCTCATGAGCAACGAGGACGAAGGCAACCGTCTCTCGTGGGACGAGCCAGTTGATCGACGAACCGCGCTAGCCGCGGCGGGCGGCGTTGGCGCCGCGCTTGCGCTAGGAGGCTTGGCTGGAGCAAGCCGTGCTACAGCAGGGCCCTCCCAGAACGTCGGCACCGTCACGGCGTTCTTCAATCAATATCAGACGGTCGATGCACAGAACGCCATCCGCAATGTCATCCTCAAGAACTTCAACGGGAAGGTCGAGCCGATCTTCGCGGCGACAGCCGGCTCGTTCATCGATCGTCTCAGAGCGGAAGCAAGGGCCGGGAAGGGAAACATCGACGTCGTCGTCGGTCTTCACGGAGATTTCGTCACGCTCCAGAACGAGCGCCTCATCCGCGGCATTGGCGACGTCGCGCGCGACATTAAGTCGTTGTCTCCCCCGCTCGTGACGACCGGAAAGCTCGGAACGAAGACCCAGTTCTACGTTCCCCACTCCCAGGCGACCTACATCATGGTCGCGAACAAGGAGGTGCTGCCGCTCCTGCCCAAGGGGGCGAACATCGACGCGCTCACCTACGGGCAGGTCTTTGCGTGGGCCAAGGCCATTCGCAAGAAGACCGGACAGAACCGGTTCGGCCTCCCGGCGAGCGATACCGGTCTAATCCACCGTTTCTTCCAGGGCTTCCTCGTGCCCTCGTTCACCGGAGGCTTCGTCACCGAGTTCCGCTCCAAGCGCGCCGAGCAAGCCTGGGACTACATGCGCCAGTTGTGGGAATACACACATCCGCAGGCGCTCACCTACAGCTTCATGCAGGATGCGCTTCTAAGCGAAGAGGTCTTGCTCGGCTGGGATCATGTCGCGCGTCTGAACGTCGGGCTCGAGCGGCGCCCTGACGACCTCGTCGCCTTCCCGGTTCCGCGGGGCCCAGCGGCGCGGTCGTACATGCCCGTCGTCGTCGGGCTCGGTATCCCCAGTCAGAACCCGCCCAACCTCGCGGGCGCTAAGGCCCTGATCAAGTACTTGACAACCATCAGGTCCCAAGCGCAGGTGCCCGCTTCCCTCGGATTCTTCCCGGTTGTGAGCGGGAAGCTCTCCAGGTCGCTCGGCCCCGGGCTGCTCGCAGAGGCGGCCGCGATCCGCAAGCAGCAGAGGGCGCCGGACGCGTCCCAGGCTCTGCTGCCGGTCGGAATCGGGGCCGAGGGAGGAAACTTCAACAACGTCTACCGCGATACCTTCACGCGGATCGTCCGCAACGGGGAAAACATCAAGACCGTCCTCAAGGAGCAGGGCGACAAGCTCCAGGCGATCTTCGACAAGACGGGCGCGCCGTGCTGGGCGCCCGACCCGCCGAGCGGAAAGGCGCGGTGTCGCGTGAAGTAGGCGCGACAAGCCATAGATAGGAGGTAACCAGTCGCGTGACGACGATAGCCCACGAGACCGCGCCGCTCACGCGCCGAAAGCGACGGTGGGAGGGTCTGCCCTACTGGCTGATCCTCCCTACTGTCGTGTACCTCGGTCTGTTCTTCGTCTGGCCGATGATCCAGAGCTTCGGGCTCGCCTTGCGAGACGAGAGCGGCTGGAGCATCACGGCGTTCAAGACGATGGTGAACGACCCGGCGTTCGGCGAAGCAATGGGGTTCACATTCCTCCTGATCGCCGTCGTCGTGCCGCTTCAGTTTTTCCTCGCGCTCGGCATGGCGCTCCTGCTGAACGCCAAGCTCCGCTTCGGCGGGATCTTCCTCTACATCTTTCTGCTCCCGCTCGCGATCTCGGATCTGGCAGCAGGCATCGTCTGGTCGGCGATCTTCACCGAGCGTGGCTACCTGAACACCATTCTCGAGGGCGTCGGTGTTCTCGACCAGCCCCACATCTGGCTTGACCCGACCAACAAGACGCAGCTGGTCATAGCCGTCGCGGCGGCCGAGATTTGGCGCTCGACGACGTTCATGATGGTGATCCTCTTCGCCGGGCTGCAGGGCATTCCACGCGACTACGGCGAGGCTGCCGAGGTGTTCGGCGCCGGATTCTTTCGGCGCGTGCGACACGTGATCCTGCCGATGCTCAAGCCCTCGATCCAGGTGGCGCTCCTCCTTCGCCTGATCTTCGCTTTCGAGGTCTTCGCCGTCGTCATCGCCATTACGGGTCGCGGGGCCACCGTTCTCGCTGCGGAGGCGTACCGCTGGCAAGCCACCAACATGAACGAGCACGTGGCGGCCGCGTACTCCGTCGTGATTCTTGGCCTCTCCCTGGCGGCTGCGGCAGTCGTGCTTGTCGTTCTGCGCACGCCCAGAGAGCGAAGGCTTCGCTGATGGCTCTCCGGCGCCTCCGCATCGGTCGCGCGCTCGCCTACGTCGCGGCCGTGGTCATCTCACTCTGGATCCTCGCGCCGCTCTACTTCATCACGGTCGCCGCATTCTCGACCTTCGACGCGGTCTACGAGTATCCGAAACAGCTCGCCCCGCAGAACGTCTCGACAGACACGATACGCGTCTTCCTCGACTCCGAGGGCATCACCGAGTCGCTTCGGCGGAGCATGTACGTCGCTGCGATTGCCATGGTCGCCTGCCTGCTCATCGGAACGCCCGCGGGCTATGCACTCGCCCGCTTCAAGTTCCGCGGAGCTAACCCCTTCCAACTCGCGCTCGTGAGCACCAGGGCGTTCCCGCTCATCATCATCGCCGTTCCGCTTGCGGTGACGTACCTGCGCTTCGGTATCGACGACACCATCTACGGCGTCGCGCTGGCGCACGTCGCGTTCACGCTGCCGCTCACGGTACTCATCACCGCCAGCGTGTTCGCTGGGATCTCGTACGAGCTGGAGGAGGCTGCTATGACGCTCGGATGTGGCCGATTCTCCGCTTTTCGCCGCGTCGCCCTCCCGCTCGCGCTTCCGGGCGTCGCAGCGTCGACCATCTTCATCTTCGTCACCTCATGGAACGAGGTCTTCGCCGCCGCGATCCTGACCCTGACGAATCGGACGTTGCCGGCGCAGATGCTCGCCGCGCTCGACTTCTCGCCGCTTCCTTACCGTCTCGCCGGCGGGTTCTTCCTCATGGCGCCCGCGCTGGTCGTCATCTTCTTCATCCGCAAGTACCTGCTCACGACGTGGGGGTCGGCTGCGCGCTGACATGGTCTACGAATTTGCCCACTGCCCCGAAGTCACACGGGCCGTCTCGAAAGGGGCGCTAGAGAATGGCTGACATCCGTTTCGAAGGTGTACGTAAGAACTTTGGCAAGTTCGCCGCCGTCGACGCGGTCGATCTCGAGGTCAAGGACGGAGAGTTCATGGTGCTCCTCGGTCCATCGGGATGTGGAAAGACGACGCTGTTGCGCTGCCTTGCAGGCCTCGAGCAAGTGGACAGCGGAAGCGTCCACATCGGCGATCGGGACGCGACAGACCTCCCGCCGCGCCGTCGGCGGATTGCCATGGTCTTCCAGAGCTACGCCGTGTTTCCGCACATGAAGGTCTCGGAGAACATCGGCTTCGGACTGCGCATGCAGAAGGAGAAGAAGTCCGTGATCGAGGAGCGGGTGCGCTCCTCGGCCGAGCTCCTCCACATCGAGGAGCTCCTCGACCGGTACTCGTCGCAGCTCTCCGGAGGACAGAGACAGCGTGTTGCCGTCGCGCGTGCGATCGCAACCAACGCCGACGTGCTGCTCATGGACGAGCCGCTCTCGAACCTGGACGCGCTCCTGCGCCTGGAGATGCGCGCGGAGCTGAAGACGCTGCTGCAGAGCCTCGACGCAACGACCATCTACGTCACCCACGACCAGATCGAGGCCCTCAGCATGGGCGACCGCATCGCGGTCATGAACAAGGGCAGGATCGTTCAGCTCGGGAATCCACTCGAGGTGTACGACAATCCCGCGGACACGTTCGTCGGCGGCTTCATCGGCTCGCCGCCGATGAACTTCCTCGAGGCCAAGGTGACCACGAATGGCGGCACCTCCAGCGTCGAGGTCAGCGGAGGCTCGTTCGGGTTTCCCGGCGACGTGGCGGCGCTCGCCGGACACAGCCTCTTGCTTGGCATCCGAGCCGAGTCGATCGGGGTGGAAACAGCCGCCGCCGATGGGCTGGTTCGTGCCAAGGTGATCGTCCTCGAGCCGCTCGGCTCCTACAACCTCGTAACTGTGCGCTGCGGCGAGGACACGCTGAAGGTGTCGATCAGTCCAGAGCTCTTCCCGCAGCCTGACAGCGACATCTGGCTCAGGCTCGAGCCTACGCGGATCCGCTGGATGGACCGCGACACCGGAGTGGCCATCCACACCGGCATCGAGAAGCTCGCAACGGAGACGGCGGTCGTGATCTCGTGAGCTGGCGCGCTCGGTGAACACCGATTACGCGGGTTCGGGCGTCCCCCCGCTCGCCGGGCTGTGCACGTACGAGGAGGCGTCGCGTCCCGGTATGGCCGTCGACGAGAACGTCGCGAGGCTGCGTCGCTACAACTACGTCGAGCGTCGCCTCGTCGAGATCTCCGCGGCGCACCTGCCTCGAACGCCGGAGTGGGAGGTGAAGTGCGCGCTCGCGCTGCATCTCTGGCTCGACGCTGAGCACAGCTCTGGTCTGCGTGCGCGTGTGCTCGAGATGCGTGCGCCCGCCCCAAACCTGGACGACGTTCCCGACGAGGCGCTGCATGCGGTCTTCGAGGAGGCGATACGCGCCGAGACGACTGTCGAGTTGCTGACCGGCGTGTATCGCGTCATCAGACCCGAGCTCGCCCGAAGCCTCACCGTGCACCTCGAGCTCACGAATCCCCTCATCGACCATCCGACCTGTCGGATCCTCCGGTTCGCCCTGCAGGAGGAGCTGGACATGATCGCTTGGGGAGGAGCCGCGCTCGACGCTCTCACGAACGACGCCGGCACGGCCGCCGCTGCGGCCGAGTGGGAGGCGCATCTCGGCGAACTCCTCAGCGTGACGAGCGGAATCGCCGACGATCGACCCGCAGCCAGTGGCTCAGCTCGCGAGACTCGATCGGACGGCCGCCAGTACGAGATGGACGCAACTCCACGGCGCGACGAGCGCTTCGTCGACCAGTTTAACGCCTCTGCGGAAGTCAACGACTACTACACGGACGAGGCGCGCCCGAGCGACGAACGCGTCTATGCCCTTCTCTACAAGCGGCTCAAGGAGATGGACGTCCCCGAGTGGATGGCGCCCATCATCTACAAGACGCGGGGCAAGCCGTGGCCCTACTACACCGACCTCGGCCGCCAGCTCTGGGACGAGGCACGTCACGCCATGATGGGTGAGGTCGGTCTGTACACCGTGGGCGTGCCGTTCTATCGCTATCCAATCGACGTTGCGTCCTCGTATACGCTCAACACGGAGTTCACTCCCCTCGAAGCACATGCGCTCCTCTGGTGGATCGAGCAGGGTTTGATGCCCCGGCAAACCGGCAAGCCCCTCGAATGGAGAATCGCACGCGATTACGGCAACGATTTCTTCACCGCGCTTCAGGACTACGACTGGGCGGATGAGGTTCTCCACGCCCGCATCGGAAGAGCATGGTTGCTTCCGGAGTTCGAGTCGAGAGATCGGCTGGCATCAGCCGCGCAAGACGCATGGCCTAGGTGGATGCGTGCGAAGGAGGAAGCGAGCGCTCATTCGGGGCAGGAATCCTGGTGGACCGACTTTCTCGAGGAAGCGCGGGCTCACGCCCCCAGAGAGAGTGAGAGCGGCGCGCGCATGTCCACAGCAGCTGAGCCGTAGGGCTCGAGTAGCGGAGTCAGAGTTCGACGCATGGGCAAACTCACCGTCAAGGATCTCCTCGACCTCAAGGGGAAGAGGCAGCTCACGAAGGTCTTCGTCACGACACCCGAGGAGGCCGGCGCATGCGAGGCCGCCAACATCGACGTGATAGCCGCCTCCGAGCGCTTCGACGTGCCGGCGATTCGCGCAGCCGCTCCCGACACGTTCCTTACGGTAGGACTCCCCTACGACCGCTACCCGAGCGCCGAGGCGGCGGTTCGCGGGGCCTTCGAGGCGCTTCGTTGCGGCGCTGACGCCGTCTACTCGGGCGTCAGCCTCGATTCGGTAAGGGCCATGACCAGCGAGGACATCCCGGTCGTCGGTCACGTCGGCTTCATTCCGTACAAGAGCACGTGGTTCGGAGGGTTCAAAGCAGTCGGCAAGACGGCCGATGAGGCGCTCGACGTATATCGGCGAACGCTCGCGTATCAGGAAGCAGGTGCGATCGCCGTCGAGATGGAGATCGTGCCGCACGCGGTAGCCACGGAGATATCGCGTCGCGTGAAGATCCTCGTCCTGTCGATGGGGAGCGGTGTAGGCGGGGACGTGCAGTACCTGTTTGCGTGCGACATCCTGGGCACTACGGCCGGTCATGTGCCGCGTCATGCCAAGATCTACCGCGACTTCAAGTCCGAGCACCAACGCCTCCACCGGGAGTCCATCGCAGCGTTCAGCGAGTTCAAGGCCGACGTGGACTCCGGCGCCTATCCGAGCCGGGACACCTCATCGAGATGGACGCGACCGAGTATCGGGACTTCTGCGAGCGAGTGGCGAGCGAATCGCCTCGACGGTGACCCCGACTGGACGTCGCGGCCGCCGAGTATCGCGACCGCTATCGCGCCTACGTCGTGTCGCACCTGGACGACGGCGTCATGTCTGCCGATCCGGATCCTCGCGTCGTGCTGGTAGCACGTCGGCCTCGTCGGCGTCGGCCGCTCAACCGGGGCAGCACGACTCTCGCGAGCCCTCTACCACCGTACGATCGAAGGCATCTCCGACGACGACGAGGTCGTCGCAGGAGGCGGGGGCTCCCGCAGCGTCCTTGGGGTGTTCTCTGGATGCACTCGGGCGTGACCGGCGAACCGCTCATTTGATACGGTCGCATTGCAATTCGTCTGGATCAGGAAAATGAAGCCTTTGTGCTGCGACCTCGCCTCTGACGAGGTCGCCCGAGGGGTGATCGCTTTGTCCCGAGGGTGGACCGGGGAGACTGGGTGGCAGAGACCGCCGGGGTGACGTACGCCGCTTCGAGCGAGCGCTACGACGGAATGCAGTACCGGCGCTGCGGACGCAGCGGGCTTCTCCTCCCGGCGATCTCACTCGGCCTCTGGTGGAACTTCGGTCGCGACGATCCGTTCGAGAGGAGCCGCGCAATCGTGCGGCGCGCGTTCGACGTCGGGATCACACACTTCGACCTCGCGAACAACTATGGCCCGCCATATGGGTCGGCCGAGGACACCTTCGGCCGCCTGCTTCGCGCGGATCTTCGTCCGTATCGCGACGAGCTGGTCATCTCAACTAAGGCCGGCTATGACATGTGGCCTGGGCCGTACGGGGAGTGGGGCTCGCGTAAGTACCTGCTCGCGAGTCTCGATCAGAGCCTCGTCCGCATGGGCCTCGACTACGTTGACATCTTCTACTCGCATCGCTTCGACCCCGAGACACCGCTCGACGAGACGACGGGGGCGCTCGACGCCGCGGTCCGAGCGGGGAAGGCGCTCTATGCCGGGATCTCCTCCTACTCTGCCGAGCAGACCCGCGAGGCTGGAGCGATTCTCGACAAGCTCGGGACTCCTCTGCTCGTCAATCAGCCCCGCTACTCGCTGTTGGATCGCTGGGTCGAGCCCGACCTGCTGGACACGATTGGCGAGCTCGGAGTCGGCTGCGTCGCGTTCTCGCCACTCGCCCAAGGAATGCTCACCGACAAGTATCTCGACGGCGTTTCTGACGCATCGCGTGCGAGTCGGCCAAACTCGCCTCTGCCGGATCGCTTGACGCCCGAGACGCTGCACCGGATCCGAGCACTCAACGAGGTCGCGGCACGGCGCAGTCAGACGCTCGCTCAGATGGCGCTTGCGTGGACGCTCCGCGACCTGCGCGTAACGTCGACCATCGTGGGCGCATCGAGCGTCGCGCAGCTCGAGGACAACGTCGCATCCCTCGACCGCCTCGTCTTCGAGGATGACGAGCTGGCCGAGATCGACCGCCTCATGACCGAGACCCGATCCAGATGATCGCGTGCACACGTCACCGCTCCGAGGCCGCCGAGGTCCTGTGCTGTGGCAAATCCGGTCGAAGCGAAGGTGGAGAGGGTGAACGACGTGACTGATCGTCCCAAGGTCATCGTCGACCCGTCGTTTCGCTCGATGACCGACATCTTCACCATCGACGAAGCGAAGCGGCTACAGAATCTCGTCGAGGTCATATGGGGGCGAGACGATCCCATGCCGCTCGAGGCGTTCAACGCTGCGCTGCCGGATGCGTTCGCTGTCGTCTCGGCGGGCTGGCGATACGGCGACGTGCTGAACGATGCGACGAGCCTTCGCGCGATCCTCACCGTGTCCGGTGGCTGGCCGCCCGAGCTCGACTACGCGCGC
>JBGTHI010000070.1:0-20639 GCA_041746295.1 Myxococcaceae bacterium | reverse complement strand
TCGCGGCGCTGCAGCACCATCGCTCCGAGAGCACCGTTGGGGCCGGTGATGGGAAGCGCGAGGAATACCGGAAAGCGCTCTTCTCCCAATAACGGAAAGTGTCGATAGCTCTCGTGTGTGGGCGCGGCATGAAGCGACATCGGCCGCATGTACTCCACTGCAAGGCCGGTGATGCCGGTCCCGACCGCCATCCGCACCGCACCCAGGGCGTCGGCCGGGAACCCGACGTTCCCGCGCATCACCAGATATTCTCCCTCCAGGAGGTAGATCGAGCAGACGTCGGCGGAGAGCGCCCTCGCGATCAGCATGGGCATCTCGTCCAGCGAGGTGGAGAGGGGCCGGGGCTTGGCGGAGAAGGCGACCAACTCCAGCACCGCATCCAATCTCGCCGCTTCTCCTCGCGCATGGATGGTGGGGGCAACGGGTCGGGTCGGGGGCGAGCTCACCGGCGCGGTCTAGCGGGGTTCCCAACCACAATCCACAGGATCGGCCGGCTGTAGGGGAAAGCGCTCTGTTGAAGGTTCTGTGGATCCGACGGGAACACCCCCGGCCAACTGTGGAGAACCGGGTCTCCGCGCAAAGGATTGTGGACGGCGGTTGAAAAGTGGCGCGGTTGTCCACAGCCCCCGACCGTCAAAATCCGAAGCGCTTCAACGGCTTCCGGACTTACCCCCAACTTCTCGAGCCCTACTATCACTTCGATTTAGATCAGATCACTTAACACCTGGTCACCCGAAGTCGGGACCTGCGCACAATGGCACGAGCTGGCCGGAGTTGTGTTGACGTCACCCCCGCGGACTGTTAGCGAATCCGCCCTCATGGAATTTCGGATCGCAGCCGATGAGCTGAAGCGGGCCCTCTACCGCGCCCAGGGAATCGTCGAGCGCAAGGCGACGATGCCGATCCTGGCCAATGTACTGCTCTCGGCCACCAAGGACGGGCTCTCGGTCACCGCTTTCGACCTGGACATCGGCGTGGTGAGCGAGCACCCGGCCGAGGTGACCAAGCCGGGTGCGCTGACCGTCTCGGCGAAGGTGCTGTTCGACATCGTCCAGACCCTTCCTGAAGCATTCGTCACCCTGAAGAAGCTCCCGAATCAGTACGTAGAGATCACCAGCGGAACCGCCCACTTCAAGATCGTTGGGATGGCGCCGGAGGAGTACCCCAAGCTTCCGCAGGCCGGCGGCGAGTCGTCGGCCACCGTGAAGGGCACGGTTCTGCTGGAGATGGTGAAGAAGACCTCCTTCGCAGTCTCCACCGACGAGACCCGCTACATTCTCAATGGAGTCTTCTTCGAGCCACGGGAGGGAGGTGCGGTCCGGATGGTGGCGACCGACGGTCATCGGCTCGCAATGGCGGAGAGGCTGCTCGGCTCCGACTACAAGCTCAAGTCAGGCGTGATCATCCCGCGAAAGGGGCTGCTGGAGCTCAAGCGGCTGCTCGACGAGGCGCCGGAGGCGGAATGTCAGCTGGGCTTCGCCGAGAGCTCGGCGGTCTTCCGCAAGCCCGGCCTGACGATGGTGATGCGTTTGATTGATGGGCAGTTCCCGGAGTACCAGCGGGTGATCCCGAAGGAAGGTGACGCGGTGGCCGATGTTCCGCGTATGCGATTCCTGGAGGGGCTCAAGCGGATTGCGTTGCTCTCCGCCGACAAATCCTATGCGGTGAAGATCGCCCTCTCTGAGGGCTTGCTGAAGATCACCTCGCAGAATCCGGATCTCGGAGAGGCCGCGGACGAGCTCGAGGTGAGCTACGGGGGCAAGCCGGTGACAGTCGGCTTCAATGCGCGCTACCTGATGGACGTTCTCTCCGCGCTGGAGACGGAGAAGGTGTCATTCGACCTCAACGACGACGCCAGCCCGGGCGTGCTGCACCCCCCTCAGGATCGCGGGACCCTGGCGGTGGTGATGCCGATGCGGGTCTGACGGCTAGCCTAGCCGTTCAGGGGGAGTGGATCGCCCGAGGTCCGGCCCCCGGGAGACGGTGATGCCATCCGCCGGTCGCGCGGCTCCATCGGGGGTCGAATTGTTCAGGTCGATCCCAGGTCAGGTGGAGGCTGCCGTACCGTTCAATCCAATCGCGCAATACCAGCGTGGACCTCTCCAGATCACCGTTGGGAAACCGGAGCAGCCCACAGACCGTCGGACGTGAAACGCCGGTGACTTCTGGAGTAGTGAAGGGCTGACCTCGAACCCGGCGAAAGGCGGCGTCCGCGAAGATGCGGGCCTCCATCGCGGTGCTGCCAAATCCCAGGGCCTCGGTGCCCTCGATTGTGACGCCTTTGTTCAGGCGGATGCGCAGGTCGGCCAGGGTTTGGGTGTGAGACGGAAGGATCGGACGCATCGCCGATCCCTGGATCAACGCCTCGAAGTCTTCTCGGACCAGCGGATTCTTCCAACCGCCTCCGCAGAGCGCCAGGTGGCGAGGAAGGGTGAGTGTCCGCGGCGTCTGGCCTAAGGCGAGCGCGCAGAGGTAGGCGGCGAAATACTCGGCCGTGCGCAGACGATCCCGAAAGGGTGGTGTTCGGTCATTCAACGGCACCTCACCGAGCAGCTCGGGCGGGAGGCGGTACCACTCAGGATCCGATGACTTGGGAGGAGACTTGAGGAGGAAGTTCCGCCCGTCTCGAGTGACCGCGGAACGATCGAACAGGATCTGGAGCAGAGCCTCGTCAATCAGTCCTGATTGGCCATGGAAGCCGTCGCGGTCGAAGGGCGCGCCTCGCTCCTGCCGCATCAGTGAATCGGCGAGATGGTTGAAGGGTCCGACATCCCACCCCAGGGTGGTGAGCGATCCGCTCTGGATATCCTGCGAGATGACGCTGAGGTTGCCGGTGTTACCGCCGTTGAAGAAGGCAACGGGAAAGCGTCCTCGCCGCTTTGCCTCTCCCGCCAGGTGTCGATGGTGGATAGGAGCGAACGGTGCCGCTTCTCCTCCATTGAAGAGATCGTCGGAGCGAAAGTCGTAGGCTACCGGAAGCGCGAGGAGATCCGCGAGCTGCAGGCCATCGCCGAGTTGCACGGTGTACGTTGCTCCCTCGCCGAGCTCCACGTCGGACGGCGGCAGGTGACCACAGGTTTGTCCGTGAAAGCCGACAAGATCGATCGGCTCCTCAGCGCGCTCTGCGAGCTGGCGGATCGATTCCGCCACCACCTTGAGGTAGCGCCCGTGGACCGCCTGGGTAGCGCCCGTGCCGTTGCGCTCATCGAAAGAACGCTCCGCTCGTTGCACATCACCCGAGTGGGCCTGGACCTCCTGGCGCAGCTCTCGGAGCTCTTCGACCAAGCTCCCTGGGTAGGGTTGACCGGTCTCGACGGCATCTTCGATCGACCCGTCTTCTCCAAAACGGGTCAGCACCGCGTCGGCACCGTCAAGCGAGTTGCCGGTCATCACGCCGGCGATCCAGAGATAGGGCCTGGCCATCCGCAAAGCATCGACCGGACAGCCCAAAAAGTTAAGCGCCGTCAAACCCCTCCGGGCTTCCCGGCACTCAATAGCCCTCTCGCCGTTGGCAGCCCGTGCCTGTGGTCAGGGCCTCTCCGGAGGGTCCGCCGCGGTCGCGGTCATCCCCTCGACCAATACCGGATCGCTCTGCTCGGGGAGATGGGGATTTCCGAGGAAGTCGATGTAGTGGCCCGATCTCTTGGCCTTCGTCTCCAAGTAGAAGCGATTGTAGAGGTTAGGCGGGATGACATGCGGGATTCGGCCGGAGACCTCGATCCCGTAGACCCCCAGCTGATCCACTTTGCGTGGATTGTTGGTGATCAGTTGGATTGAGCGCACGTCCAGGCTCTTCAGCATGTGCGCCGCGATGGCGTAGTCCCGCTCGTCGTCCCGGAAGCCCAGGGCGAGATTGGCCTCCACCGTATCCATGCCCTGTTCCTGAAGCTCGTAGGCGCGGATCTTGTTGACCAGCCCGATGCCCCTCCCCTCTTGGCGCAGGTACAGGATCACCCCACGTCCCAATACTTGAATTTTCTTAAGCCCTTCCTGCAGTTGGTCGCGGCAATCGCAGCGCAGCGAGCCCAGCACGTCGCCGGTCAGGCATTCGGAATGAAGTCGGGTGGGAACATCGCGGGCGCCCACCACCTCGCCATGGACCAGCGCGATGTGCTCCTTGGCGTCGCGATTGTTCCAGAACGCGACGATGCGGAAAGGGCCGACACGGGTGGGCAGCTGCGCGACCGCCACCGGCTTCACGCAGACGGTGTGCTCGCCCTTTTCCTTGCAGTCGTGACCCTTCTCGTGCGCGACGCGCTCGCGAAGGGGATCCCTCTCTGTGCTCATGAGCTCTCCCTGGACGATCCTCTTAAATCATCCTTCCGGAGGGGGAAACTCAGCTAAGGGGTTTTCCATGGACGTTCCCGCTCGCGACCCGGTGCAGGTGGAAGCGATGTTTACCGGCATCGCGCCGGCGTACGACGTGACCAATGATCTCCTCTCTTTCGGCCTCCACCGCTGGTGGAAGCGGGTCCTGGTAAGGCGGGCGGGAGATGTTTCGGGAAAGCGAATCCTCGACGCGGCCACCGGCACCGGGGATCTCGCCTTTCGATTCCAGGAGCGGGTGGGTGAGACCGGGAAGGTGGTCGGTGCCGACCTGAGCCCTGGGATGCTCCGTGCCGCCGGGGAGCGTGCGAGGCGGGCGGGCGTGCGCGGAATCGAATGGCAACAGGCGGACGTGACCCGGCTCCCTTTCGAAGATGAGAGCTTCGACCTTTCGCTGATCTCCTTTGGAATCCGGAATGTGCTCGATCCGGTCATGGGGCTGCGTGAGCTCGGGAGGGTGACTCGGCCGGGTGGGCGTCTGTTGGTGCTGGAGTTTGGCGCACCGGAGAGGAAGGGCATCCTCACGGCGCTCTCTCGCTTCTACATCACCCGGCTGCTGCCTTGGGTGGGTGGTTGGATCTCTGGGGCGGGGGAGGCCTATCGATACTTGCAGAAGACGGTGGACACCTTCCCGGGCGGATCCGCCTTCGCGTCATTGATCGAATCGGCGGGCACGTGGGGAGAGGTCCGGTACCGGGAGTTTCCGGGAAGCTTTGTCTATCTCTACGAAGCCCGGCGGCTCTGACGAGTTCCAGGTCCGGAAGCTGCGAACTCAAGACGAGTGACCCGCCAGCCACCCCCTGAGCTCTGGTTTCAACCGTTCCCGCAGCGCAACCGACTGCTCCATCCGCTCGAGCGTCTGGGCAATCATTTGTTGCGCTTCGCTGAGAGCGTGGGACTGACTCTTCAAAAAGCGCGTGGCCTCTTCCAGATTTCGCCGCTCGGGAAGGTGGCCGATGCCCTGGATCACCCGACGCATCAGAGCGGGCCCTCCGGCGCGCGTCCGCACTGTCGCCCAATCGTCGCGCAATCGCTTCCAGAACTGTTCTCGAGCCGTAGGGTTTGAGAGCAGTGTGCTCACGTAGAAGGCGAAGTCCTGGGTCGGGACGGAGGCCGCAAAGGCAATCGACTGCGCCCGGGCTGCCAGGTCCGGCGCCTCAAACAGCGCGGTAGAAAGAAGGTAGGTTCGCTGATAGGCGGGATCTTTCTCTCGCTTGCTCTGATCGAGCAGCCGCTTGAAGAGCGCGGGAGAACCCTCTCGGGCGGACATCGATGTGGCGGCGCCATGCAGGTCGGGGGCGAGTGCGGTGCGATCTCCGTCCATGAAGCGCAGCAACCGCGCCCTTCCCTCCTCCACCACCGAATCCGCCCTCGCGACTCCTCCCAGCCCTCGAACCAGGGCGCTGCGCCGGAGCTTCACCACATCCGGCTCGTTCTGAGCCGAGTCCCATCCCACCTCGTCCATGCCAGGGCGCAGCAACCGTTCCACGAAGTCCCGGAAGCCGTCGCGGTCCGCCTCGTCGACATAGTCCCGCTCCAGGCTCCCCAGTCGGGCAACCAGCTCGTCCAGCACCGCGTAGTCCTGTTCCTGCGAGAGGTGGGCGGCCAGATCCATCAGGGCCGCGACCGGTGTGTTTCCGGCTCGGACACCCGCCCAGAGATCCGCCAGGAGCTGCACCCGTTCGGACGGCAAAAGCACAGCGAGGTGGGTGGCGAGCCGTTCGAGATCAGCGGGCGAGTAGGCGACCCGGTAGAAGCCGGCAGCCCCGGCGTTGGCCAGAACCCAGCCAACCTCTCCCTGGGACTCCAACGTGAACGTCTCGGACGCCTTCTGGAACAGCACACGTTGCTCCCGAACCCCTCGCTCGTCGGAGAACTTGATCACCAGCGGCACCGGCCAGACGGGGTCTGTGGCGCCGCCCCGGCTCGGCTTTCGGCCGGTCACGAAGCGCCGTTGGGAGAGCGAGAGACGGCTTCCGGTCCTCTCCAGAGAAACGACCGGGAACCCTCCCTGATCGATCCAGCCCTCCGCCAGCTTCCTCACCGGAACGGAGCGTGCTCCTCGCTTGCGCGAAGCCCGCTCCAGCGCTCGCCAGAGATCTTGGGCGGTGGTGTTTCCTCCTGCGTGCTTGCGGATGTAGCCGCGGATGCCGTCCCGGAAGATCTCCTCTCCCAGGTAGCTCTCGATCATCCGGAGCACCGCGCCGCCCTTCTCGTAGGTGATCACATCGAAGCTCTCACCGGCCTGTTGGGCATTCCGAACCTCAGCGCGAACCGGATGGGTGGACCGGAGCGCATCCAGATCCATTGCCGCGGCCCGGGAGGCATCGAAATCAAGCCACACCCGCCACTCCGGCCTCCAGCCGTCAACCACCTTCGCCGCCATCCAGGTCGCGAACGCCTCATTAAGCCAGAGGTCATCCCACCAGGCCATGGTGACCAGGTTTCCGTACCATTGGTGCGCGAGCTCATGGGTTACAACCTCTGCCACGCGCTTCTGCGTGGTGAGCGCGGCGGAGCCTGGATCGAGCAGAAGCGCCGACTCGCGGAAGGTGATCAGGCCCACGTTCTCCATGGCTCCGGCCTCGAACTCCGGCACGCCCACCTGGTCCACCTTCCGGTAGGCGTAGGGCACCCCAAAGTACTGTTCCAGCCGGGGGAGGACCTCAGCCGCCACGTTTTGCGCGTACCGGGTGAGACCCACCTTCTCCGGAACCGCCCAGGTCCGGAGCGGTATCTTGCCGACTTTCCGTGTCGGTGAAGCCTTCAATGTTCCGACAGCCAGAGCCACCAGATACGAGGAGATGGGCGGGGTCTCGTCGAACTCCACCCAGCGGAAATCGCCGTCGCGCTTCTCGGCGACCTGGGCGCCGTTGGCGAGCGCGGTGAGACCGCGCGGGACGCGCAGGTGGAGCTTCCACTGCGCCTTGAAAGAGGGTTCGTCGAAGCAGGGAAAGACCCGTCGTGCATCGGCTGCTTCAAACTGGGTTACCGCGACATCGCCCTTGCCGTAGAGCCCGCGGAGCCCCGGGTTGAAGGCGCCGCTCCACTGAAGAGACAGAGTGGCCTTCTCCTTCGGCAGCGCTTGGCCAAAGTGAAGGGTAACCGTCTCGCTGATCGCCGAGGGGGTGATCCGGCGGGGGGTAAACGAACCTTTCCTGAAGATCAACGTCGCAGAGGTGAGCTGCAGGCCGGCCGCATGCAGGATCAGCGCATCGGTGCGTTCGCCGATCTCGATCGCGAGCTCCATCCGCCCGGTGAACAATCGCCGGATCCAATCGATCGATAGCCAAACTTGGTATCGATGTGGGCGGATCGCCGAGCTCAGGCGGAAATCAGGGTTCTTGACGCTGGCCACCCTACTCGGCTTCTTCACCGGCATCATCGCAGCGCCTTCTCGCCGTGCTCGCTCCGCGTCTCCTCCCGCTTCTCAACCGGCTGATCCTTACGGACCATCGCGTCGACCAGCAGCATTCCCACGCCCACGCAGATTGCTGCATCGGCCACGTTGAAGGAGGGCCAGGCGGCCTTGTCGAACCAGTGCGCCTCCAGGAAGTCGACTACGAAGCCCCGGGCCAGCCGATCGAAGTAGTTTCCCAGTGCCCCGCCCAGGACCAAGGGCAGCCCGTAGAGCGCCCAGCGCTCGTCCCGCGCCGTCCCGGACATCTTGGAGAAGTAGTAGGCGATGAAGATCACCGCGGCGATTGAGACCGAGTGAAAGAGAGGCCCGCGAATGTGCGGCGGAAGCTCCCGAAACAATCCCCAGGCCGCGCCGGGATTTTCGGCATAGCGCAGGCGAAAGAATCGATCCGAAAGGTTGACGAAACGCTTCTGTGCGAAGTGCAGCTCGCCGATGGCCGGAGCCGGAGCCTCGGAGTAGAAGATCCGGAGCCGCGCCCCGCGACTTTGAGCGCTATCGAAGGCAGTGGTCAGCTCGGAGAGGACCCGGTACTTGCTCCATTGGTCCAGCCCGATCACCGCGAGAGACAGCGTGAGCAGCAGGGTCAGCTTCTTGGCTAGGGGGTTCTGCATTGGCCCATGGTTTAGCACGACTTGACCATTCCTAGTGGAACACGACCGTCTTGTTCTCGTGCACCAGGATTCGGTCATCGACATGCGCCACCACCGCTTGGGCCAGCACCACTCGTTCGATCTGGCGTCCGATTCGCTTGAGGTCCGCGGCGTCGTCGCGATGCCCGACCGGCTGGACGTCCTGCGCGATGATCGGGCCGGCGTCCAACTCCTCGGTGACGTAGTGGGCGGTGGCGCCGATCAGCTTCACGCCGCGCCGATAGGCCTGTTCATAGGGGTTGGCGCCTACGAAGGCGGGAAGGAAGCTGTGGTGAATGTTGATGATTCGATTGGGAAACCGGGCGGTGAACGCAGGCGAAACGATCTGCATGTACCTCGCGAAAATGGACAGATCGATCTGGCCCTTTTGAAGCAGGCGGAGATGTTCCGCCTCGGCCAGCTGCTTGGCCTTGGGGTCCACGGGGATATGATGGAAAGGAATGCCGTAGGGTGCGACAGCCTCGCGGAGGTCGGGATGGTTGCTCACCACCATCGCGATGTCGGCGCGCAGATCGCCCGCCTTCCATTGCCAGAGCAGCTCCAGAAGGCAGTGGTCCTGCTTAGATACAAAGATCGCCAGTCGCTTTACGCGGGACGCCAGCATCAGCTGCCAGCGCATCCCGAAGGTCTCGGCCACCGGCGAGAAAGCCCGCTTCACCGCCGCCTCTTTCGCCGCGAGGTCTTGCAGCTCGAGCTCGACCCTCAGGAAGAACTGGCCTCCCCAGGGGTCGGTGCTGTGTTGCTCCAGGTCGACGATGTTGCCGCCCTGCTCGAACATGAACTGAGACACGGCGGCGACGATCCCGGGCCTGTCCGGGCAGGCGATCAGCATCCGGGCGCGGTTTGCGACAGAGGGGGAGTTCATAAATGGATTTGAAGTGTGGCCTCGTACGGGCGGCGTTGAGCGAGAGTCGGTGGGTCGTTTACCCCAGCACACCCCATCTTGAGAACGATCCTGCCTATGGTCACTTTTCCCGCGCGCGGTTTGGGGTGAAAACTGACGGGATGACGAGCACTTTCGAGGTTAAGCTGCGCCCGGCCCTCGGGGCCTGGATGGCCGCGGCGCTCATTTCGTGCGCCCCCCGAGCCGCTCATCACGAGCTCCAGGATCTCCACGAGCTGAAAAGGAAGAGAGACATGCCCCCGTCTCATCCCGTCCCGCCGGATTCGCTGGAGCTGGTGACAGCTCCAGCGGCACGTTTCACCGAGAGCTGCATGGCGACCATTCGCGCCGGGCGCGAGCAGGTGCAGAAGCTCAAGAGCGCGAAGGCGTCCTCCGCGGAAGCGGTCCTGGACGGCTACGATCAAGGGATGACCCTGATCGGCGATGCGGCGGCCCGGGCCAGCGTGGTGCGCAATGCCCACCCGGATCCGGCGCTGCGCACGGCGGCGGAGGCATGCGAGCAGGAGGGCGAGAAGGTCCTCACCGAGCTCTCGCTGGACCGGGGGCTCTACGATCTTCTGGCGAAGCTCTCCCTTCACGGCCTGGATGCGGCGACCCACAAGTGGATGGAAAAGACGCTCCGGGATTTCCGGCGCGCCGGCGTGGACAGAGGCGATGCTACCCGCGCCAAGATCAAGTCGCTGAACGAGAAATTGGTCACGGTAGGGCTGGCCTTCGACCGGAACATCCGGGACGACGTCCGGAGCGTGAAGCTGGATCCGGCATCGCTGGAGGGGCTCCCAGAGGACTACGTGCGTGCGCATCCCCCAGGCGGCGACGGCAAGGTGACCATCACCACCGATACGCCCGACGCGATGCCGTTCATGACCTACTCCAAAGACGCAAAGGCGCGCGAAGCGCTCTGGCGCGAGGCGCGCAACCGAGGCTATCCAAAGAACGAGGCGGTGCTGAAAGAGCTGGTGACCAAGCGGCATGAGCTGGCCACGCTGCTGGGCTACGCCCACTGGGCGGCCTACGTCACCGAAGACAAGATGATCCGGACCGCCCGCGCAGCCGCCGACTTCATCGAGAAGATCACCCAGGCCGCGGATGCGCGGATGAAGCGGGACTATGCCCAACTCCTGGAGCGCAAGCGCGTCGAGCAGCCGGGCGCGAAGCAGGTCGACCCCTGGGAGCAAGCCTACCTGGAAGATCGCGTGCGGGCGGAGAAGTACCGCTTCGACTCACAGGCGGTGCGACCCTACTTCGAATACGGACGGGTTAAGGAGGGTGTGCTGGCGATCACCTCCAGGATGTTCGGCGTTAGCTACCGCCGACTGGACGGGGCGGCGCTCTGGCATCCCGACGTGGAGGCCTACGAGGTGCTTCAGGGAGACCAAGTCTTGGGCCGCTTCTTCCTGGACATGCACCCGCGCGAGGGAAAGTACAAGCATGCGGCTCAGTTCACGCTTACGACCGGGCGTGCCAATGGCAGCCTCCCGGAGGGCGTACTGATGTGCAATTTTCCGAATCCAGGCAAGGGGGCCGGAAAGGAGCCGGCGCTGCTGCAGCATTCCGACGTGGAAACCTTCTTCCATGAGTTTGGCCATCTCCTGCACCACATCCTGGGCGGCCACACCCGTTGGGCGGGCCTCTCCGGGGTCCGCACCGAGTGGGACTTCGTGGAAGCGCCGTCGCAGCTTCTGGAGGAGTGGGCGTGGGAGCCGGAGAGTCTGAGCTCCTTCGCGAAACACTACCAGACCGGCGCGCCCATCCCCCTGGAAACGGTGGCGCGGATGAAGGCAGCTGACGAGTTCGGAAAGGGGCTTTGGGTCAGGCAGCAGATGTTCTACGCGGCGCTAAGCCTTAACCTCCACAACCGCTCCCCGGAGGGGCTGGACACCACGGTGTTGGTGCGCGAGCTGCAGCCGCGCTACACGCCTTTCCCGTATATCGACGGCACCCACTTCCAGCTCTCGTTCGGGCACCTCAACGGTTATTCCGCAGTCTACTACACCTATATGTGGTCGCTGGTGATCGCCAAGGATCTGCTCAGCGTCTTCCGGAATCAGGGGCTGATGAATCCGATTCCGGCGCTGCACTACCGGCGCACGGTGTTGGAGCCGGGCGGCTCGAAAGACGCGGCGGTGCTGGTGCACGACTTCCTGGGTCGCGACTACAGCTTCAAGGCCTACGAGACGTGGCTCAACGCGGGGTGAGGTCGCGGGGATGCTCTCGTATCCTCGAATGAAGTGAGCCTCACGGAGTAGGCCAAGCAATAGGCCAAACAGCTGTTCCAGTGCGTCGCCGGGCCGGGAGCAACTCCGTCTGCAGGACCTCGAAAATTGAGGAGATGAGTATCGCTATTCCTATCGGCGGAAGAGCAGTGTCGTCGAGCGCGCTCGCGACTGGCGGGTTGGCAATTTTAGGAGGTTTAGCTGGAGGGATCATCGGCGCTAAGCGCGCCCTCAGCGGCCAAGGGGCGGCACAGGGGCTGGCGGCAGGTCACCCGGGCTGGCGGCGAGTGGCGATTAGTGCCCTGGGCGGAGCGGTGCTGGGCGCGTCGGCCGGGGCCGCCGTGGGTTTCTTGGGAGAGAAGGGGCTGAGCAAGGTCACCGGAGACTACGCGGCGTTCCGACCAGGCAACCCCAACCCCGTGGTACTCAACCCCGAGGCACCGGGGAAGGTGAGCCCGGTCGCTGCACCGCCTCCCGCTGCGCCTCGGGTTATTACGGAGAGCGAGGGGTTCTATGTTCACGCTAGAAACGGTGGCGCGAGTGGTTATCAGACGAATGAACCCCCGGCAGGGCTATCTCTTGATGTTTGGAGGAGTACTGCTGCAGGGACTGGCGGGAATGACATTGACCACAAGGGGATCTGGCAGCCTCGTCAAGCTGCTGGCGGAGGGTGGATAGACGAGTACAAACATCCTGGACAAGTCATGGTCCGAAAACTCGATAAGCTAGGGCAAAATGGTGAAGAGCTTTCCATGGCTTTTAGAACGAGAGCCATCGACGTAGAGACTACTAAAAATTGGAAATTTCCTAGCGAGCCGCGCATAGCCACGTTGCACAATGGTCAGAGGGTTCTGGCGGATACCGTAGGTAGGGTCGCTATGGCACAAGAGGGGTTTGTTTTTCAGGGTGCCCCGGACAATGTTAGAATTCCTGAAACTCTTTGGGAGAATACCATGGCTGAAACCAACAGAGCGATCCAAGCGTATTGGGAGAGTGGTTCGGAGATAGGTACACTGCCCACCGCGTCCAAGCCATTTAGCCTGAACACCGAGGAAGTGGGATCATTTCTTACGGATGTTGTTCATCTCAATCCAGTCCGCCCGCGTCCCAGCGGAGGATGTTATAATGAAATACTCGGCATTATTAATCCCTCTGCTCTTGATTGAGAGGGAGGGATTCGCGATGACCTCCTCCTTGTCGAGCCGCGAAGAGATCAATAAAGACTGAAATCTGCTGAAGGCGGATCGACAACTTGAAGATCGATGTTCGGCGCACGAATCCATGCCGCGAATAAGACGTTGGGGTCTTCGCGTGGCCGCCGCGGTGATAGCGATAGGAGTAATGGGCTCCACTTCAGGGCGCGAAGTTAATCGATCAGTCTCGGCCCCGCTCCAGGGCACTCACCACCCGGTGCCGGCCGAGATGCGGGAGCGGATGACCGGCGTCTCCTGGCACCCGGACTGTCCAGTGTCGTTTGATGAGTTGGCTCTGCTCGAGCTGCCCCACTGGGGTTTCGATGGAGAGATCCATCGTGGGAAGCTGGTCGTCGCCCGCGCCGTGGCGCCCGCGTTGATCACTGTCTTCAAAGCGCTGTTCGCGGTGAAGTTTCCGATCGAGCGGATGGTTCCGGTAGATGAATACGGCGGCGACGATGAGCGATCGATGGCCGCCAACAACAGCTCCGGTTTCAATTGCCGCCGGGTGATAGGCGAGAAACGTTGGTCGCTCCACGCGCGGGGGCTCGCGGTGGACCTCAACCCGGTCCAGAACCCTTATCTCAAGGGTGGAAAGGTCTACCCACCCGAGGCCGCGGCCTACCTCAACCGGTCGGATCTTCGCGCCGGGATGATCGTCCGAAACGATCCGGTCCATAGCGCCTTCCGCGCCATCGGTTGGAAGTGGGGCGGTCTTTGGCGGCGCGGGAAGGACTACCAGCACTTGTCCGCCCCGGGCCGCTAGGAAGCGGTCGCGGCACCGGGATGAGCATGGGGATTGGGTGGCGGAAACCGCTACCTATTCCCCAAGTCACCGGGCGGGAACACACAGATGCAGGCCATGGCCGCCACCCACAGCCAATGCGGGCGCTGTTCGGCACTCTCCGCTCAAAAAACCGCACCTGCCGCGGAAAAACGAGCACATTTCGAGTATGGGAACCTACTCGTTGATCACCGCGCCTTCATCGCCCGGGCGTCGAGCCCGTACTTCTTGACCAACCGCTCGATCGACTTGCGGTGCAGGCCGCTCTCTCTCGCCGCCCGCGAGATGTTCCCGTCGCAGCGCCGCAGCACCTGGTTCAGATACTCCTTCTCGAAGTTCTCCAAAAGATGCTCCTTGGCATCCTTGAAGGAGAGGTGCTCGTTGAAGGAGAGCGGCCCTTCCTTGGCCGGCTGACCCTGGACGCGCGGTGGGAGATGGCGCAGCTCGATCAGCTCTCCCTCGCTGAAGGTCAACACGTGAGAGATCACGTTCATCAGCTCGCGCACGTTCCCCGGCCAGGCGTAGTTCGTCAGCTGATTCATCGCCGGGGGGTCGAACATCTTCTGGCCGTACTTGCCGACCGTCTCCGGGTCGCTCAGCGCCGCGTTGGCGATCAACGGGATGTCATCGCGCCGCAGCCGGAGGGGCGGCAGCTGGATGTTGATCACCGAGAGACGGAAGTAGAGGTCCTCGCGGAAGTTGCCGGTCTGCACCTCCTTCACCAGATCCCGGTTCGTCGCGGCGATCACCCGCACGTCCACCTCGATCACCTCGTTGCCGCCCACCCGGCGCACCTCCCGGTTTTCTAGAACGCGCAGCAGCTTCGGCTGAAGGTCCACCCGAAGCTCTCCCAATTCATCCAGGAAGATGGTGCCGCCGTGAGCCCGCTCGAAGGCTCCAGGCCGGGCCGTCACCGCTCCGGTGAAGGAACCATTCTCGTGACCGAACAGCTCGCTCTCAATCAGGTTGGGAGGGATCGCGCCGCAGTCGATCACCACGAAGGGATCCTTGCGGCGGTTGGAGTTCTCATGAAGCGCCCGCGCCACCAGCTCCTTTCCGGTGCCGGTCTCGCCCTGGATCACGACCGAGATGTCCATCGGCGCGACCTTCTTAATCAGGCCAAAAATCTGGCGCATCTTGATGCTGCCGCCGACCATCCCGCCCAGCTGCGCGTCCGCGTCCGGCTCGACGGTGACTTCTTCATCAATGGGCGTGAAGGTCAGCGTGGAGTTGCCCGCCCGGACCTTGGAGCCGGGTGTCAGGTAGGCCCGCTCGATCCGCCGCCCATCGAGGAAGGTTCCGTTGGTAGAGTTCAGGTCGACCAGCAGGTAGCCCCGATCGGTATATTGGACCTCGAAGTGGTGACGGCTGGCGGTCCGGTCCTCAGCCAGAACCAGATCGTTGGAGCTGTGGCCTCCCACCCGGATTCGCTCCTTGTCCGAAATCAGATCTTTCCCGGTCTCGGGCCCTCCAAACACCACCACTCGGCACTTGCGAAGCTTGATTGTCGCCCGATCGGGCGTCATGACCAGCGTCCGGGTAGCGGTGATCGGCATCTCCGCCGGAGCGTCGATATCGGTCAGGTCGTCGAGAGGAGCGCCGTCCTCGTGATCGGGCAGTTGGTTGGCCATAGGCCGCCACAGCATATCCCGAAGTCCGCCCAAGTCAGCCCAATCAGACTAGGCCGAGGAAGGAGCGGGGTGGTACCGTTCCCGGTCCCACCATGCCCGAACGTAAATCGAGACCGCTTCCCCCGCGCACGGGCAAGTGGGTGGCCATTCTGTCGCGCAAGCGCACGCTCTATTCCACCCGCAGGCTGATCGAGGCGGCCGAGTCGCTCGGCCATCGGCCGGTGGTGATGGACACCCTGCGCGGTGGGTTGGTGCTCGCGACTTCCGGACCGCGGTTGACCTACGGCGGAGCTGAGGTTTCGGGGGTGGGCGTGGCCATCCCCCGCATCGGGGCATCGATCACTGGCTACGGACTGGCCGTGGTGCAGCAACTGGAGTCGATGGGCGTGCCGCTGCTTAACGGGTCGGTGCCGATCGCGCGCAGCCGAGACAAGCTTCGCTGCCTGCAGTGGATTTCCCGCTGTGGAATCGAAATTCCCCGCACGGTGATGGCGCGCGATCGCGCGCAGGTTTCACAGCTCGTGGCCGAGGTCGGCGGCCTCCCGGCGATCATCAAGCTCCTTCGCGGAACGCAGGGGGTGGGCGTGATGATCGCTTCGTCGATGGCCGAGATGCAGAGCATTCTCGATACGTTCTGGGATCTCGGCCAGGAGATCGTCCTCCAGGAGTTCATCCGGGAATCGAAGGGCCGCGACATCCGCGCGCTGGTCGTGGGAGGCCGTGGTGTGGTCGGCGCGATGCGGCGGCTAGCCCTGCCGGGGGAGTTCCGCTCCAACCTACACCGGGGGGGCAATGGCCACCCGATCACATTGGAACCGGCCTATGCCCAGGCGGCCATACGTGCGGCGGAGGTTTTGGGGCTGGAGCTCGCGGGGGTGGACATGCTGGAGGGGAAGGACGGCCCCAAGGTGATCGAGGTTAACTCCAGTCCAGGTTTTGAGGGGCTGGAGCAGGCTACCGGTCTCGACGTTGCCGGACAGGTGATCGCTCGCGCCCTGGAGCTGGGTGGGATGGGCGCCTCGTCGCCGCTGTCGGAGGCGGAGCTCTCCGACCCAAAACCACAGTGAGCCAAGCGAACTGGCAAGCGATACCAGGCTCGCCGCTCTCTCGGCGGCGCGCGTTTCGCGAAGTAGCCGAGGAGAAGGTTGGGCTCGTAAACTGTTCCTCAAGATGACGCGTCTGCGCCGCCCCCTCACTGTCTACTTCTATCGGGATCTCCTCTGCACCTGGTGCCACGTCGCCGCGGCCCGGCTGGCGTCGGTGCGCGCCGAGTTCGGCGATCTGATCGACTGGCGCGTGCGGCCTTTCCCGATGAAGGTGGAGGAGGCGGTGCCGACCGAACGGGAGCTTCGAGGCTGGATGGATGGGCTCAGGCGCGCCCGCCGCGAACCGGAAGGAAAGGCGCTCGCCGGCGAGATTTGGACGAGCAACGATCCACCGCGCTCGAGCATCGCGCCCCTTGCGGCGGTGGAAGCGGCACAGCTTCAAGGTCAGGCCGCGGCCGACCGGCTCGCCCAGGCGCTGGGCCGTGCGGGACTGGAGCAGGGGCTCAACATCACCCGCTCCGACGTGGTGCTGGAGCTGGCGAGCGGGTTGGGGCTGGAGATGAATCGGTTTACAGCAGCCTGGCAATCCCCCCAGACGCGCCGGCTGATCCTAGAGGAGCACCGGTTGGCCTCAGCGCGGGGGATCTCCAGGGTGCCGACGTTGGTCATAGGAGGCCGCTGGATGCTCTCCGGCCTGAAAAGCGCTTCGGAGTACCGCCAGCACCTGCTCGACTGTCTTCAGAAGTTGGCCTCCTCGCCCTTTAGGGCTCGCGAGAACACCTTGCACTGACCGCTAACCGTTGACGCAGCTACGTGCATGAGTGACGCTCGCAGCTCTTCCATGCGTAAACTTCAGATTCAGTCTTTGGGGTGCTGTCTGCTGAGCCTGTGGCTGACCGCCTGCGGAGACGATTCCAAGAGGGCGCCCGGAGAACCGGAGGGGCTTAGGATCTCGATCGCGGGGACCGCTTCAGTCCACCCGGACGCCTCCGCCTGGCTGAACTCCACGGGTCGTCCGGCGACCGCGATCGCTGGATTGACTGCCCAGGCCGAGGAGCCGCTCGGTGTGGCGTTGGGCGACAGCGCTGCCGCCTATGGCACGCAGACCCTCGCCGCGGATGGAGCCTACTCGATCGCCGACGTTCCGGCGGATGAGATCACGCTTGGCATCGGCATCCGGATCTGTGACCCGGCTCCCTCCGCGCGCCGAGTCGTCTGCGCGTCGACCCTGGCCTACGACGTCAATGGCGAGCGCTCCAAGCCCTTTGAGGATGTCTCGGGCACCAAGGCTTTCGCCGTCCCGTCTGCCTTCTTGCAGCAGCTCACCACCGCGGTGGGCGAAGGCACCATCCAGGGTGTCGCGCAGGACGACGGCACCACCAATCTGGAGAGCGCTGGCTTTGTGCTGGGCAAGATCGTCGATGCCCAGGGTGCCGGAGTTCCGGGCGTCACCGTCAAGCCCAACAAGGCCGCCTTTGCGGCGCAGATCTTCTATCCCACCGCGGCCTTCACCGGCACGCAGGCTGGCACCGCCGCGAGCGGCCTGTTCATCCTGGTCAATAAGGGGGGAGGCGAGGTGTCGCTGGTCGGCCTGGGGGTGGAGGGACACTCCGAGTATCTCGAGCACAGCGTTGGAGTCGCGGCAGGATCCGGGCTGCTCCTCACCATCGCTCCGGCACCTGCCACACCCTGACCATGCGGCTTTTCGCGATCGGTGACACCCATCTCCCATCCACCCGCGGCAAAGACATGGATCGGTTTGGCTGGATCGACCATCCCCGTCCACTGCAGCGTGCCTGGGACGAGAAGGTGCGGCCGGAAGACGTGGTGATCGTCGCGGGTGACATCTCCTGGGCCACCCGCCCGGCGGAAGTCGAGGGAGACCTGCGCTGGCTGGACGAGCGTCCCGGCCGCAAGGTGCTGTTGCGGGGCAACCACGACTTTTGGTGGGGCGACTCCGCCTCCAAGCTGCGCCGCCTGTTCGAGCCGTACAAGAGCTTCGAGGGCTTCCTGCACCAGAGCGCGGTGGTGGTGGGGTCCTGGGTGATTGCCGGCTCGCGGTTGTGGACCGCCCCGGAAGCGCCCAGCCTCCCCGGCGGGGAAATGGGGTCCGAGATTGTCCGGACCGACTATGTCGAGCGGGAGTGCCGCCGGTTGGAGCGCTCGATCGAGGATGCCCAGGCCAAGGAGAGGGTGTCACAGAGCCCGCTTCCGCTGCGCCGGGTGATCGCCGTGCATTTCCCTCCAATCTACGCCAACGGCGCGGAGACCGCCTTTTCGCGCATTGTCGAGGCGTTCCGTCCCCGCATCTGCGTCTACGGCCATCTCCACTCCACCGGGATTCCGGCGGGGTTCGTGGGCGAGCGCGAAGGCGTCCGCTATGTGTTGGCCTCCTGCGACGCAGCCGGCTTTTCGCCGATGCAGCTCGACGAAGCCTGACGGCGATCTCTTCTTGCCGTGCGCGGTGCCCTTGTTAGCCTTTCGGCATGAGCCCACTTCTGACCAGCCTGCTGCTCCTCGTGGGGCTCGGCTTTTTTTGCTTCACGATGCAGGGCCGGCTGCGCGTCCTGCTGAAGATGAAGCCGGCAAATCGGCTGGATCAACCCGCCGAACGGCTCAGGCGCCTGCTGCTCTTTGGCTTCGGTCAGAAGCGGATGATCGATCCGGAAGAACGGGGCCCGGGCGCGATGCACGTGCTGGTCTTCTTCGCCTTCATCGTGCTGGCGCTGCGGACGGTGATGTTGTTTGTGATGGGCTTTTCGTCCAGCGCCCTCACCGCGTTGGTGACGTCTGAGGATCCGTTCTGGACGGGCCACCCGGTCCTGTCCGCCGCTTACAGCGGCTACCTCCTGCTGAAGGACCTCTTCGCCGGCCTCGCGCTGGTGGGCGTAAGCTACTTCGTGTGGCTGCGCGCCAAGGTCAAGCCCGCGCGGCTCACCGCATCGAAGGAGGCCTTCCTCATCCTGGGCTTCATCGGGATGCTGATGATCAGTGAGCTCGTCTTCGGCGCCTCGCACCTGGTGGAGCAGGGAAAGCGCTTCACGCCATGGGAGCCGTTCACCTCCCTGGTGGCGGCACTCCTGAGCCCGTTCAAGGGCGCGCCGCTGCACGGGATGGGTGTGGTCGCCTTCTGGATCCATTTGACAATCATCCTCACCTTCTTGAACTTCCTTCCCTACGGGAAACACTTCCACGTCATCACCGGTCTCCCCAACGTCTTCGTTCAGCGGCTGGGGGGCAGCGCGGCGCTGCCTACACCCAATCTGGAGAAAGAGGAGTTTGGGACTCGGTCGGTGCTGGATCTCCACTGGAAGCAGGGGTTGGATCTCTATTCCTGCACCGAGTGCGGCCGCTGCCAGACCCACTGCCCCACCTACATCACCGGGAAGCCGCTGACCCACAAGGGCGTCAACCAGGACCTAAAGAACTGGATCTGGGAGCACCAGGCAGAGGTGATCGCCAAACCCGCCGCGGCGCTGCCGCCGATCATCGACACCATCTTGAAGCCCGAGACGGTCTGGGCCTGCACCTCCTGCGGCTGGTGCGAGACCGCCTGCCCGGTTTTCATCGAGAATGTTCCAAGGCTTATCGACATGCGCCGCTACAAGGTGCAGGTGGAGGCCGACTTTCCTCCCGAGGCGCAGCGGGTCTTCGAGGGCATGGAGCGGCAGGGCAATCCGTGGGGCATCGGCCAAGACCGCCGTGACGAGTGGGCGGAGGACCTGGCTCTGCCCAAATGGGGCGATGGAGGCGAGTACGAGTACCTCTTCTTCGTGGGCTGTGCCGGCTCCTATGACGACCGCCAGAAGAAGGTGAGCCGGGCGCTGGTGAAGATCCTCAGGGAGGCCAAGGTCTCCTTCGCCACGCTGGCTAAGGACGAGGTCTGCAATGGCGACAGCGCTCGCCGGCTGGGAAACGAATACCTTTACCAGACGATGGCCAAGACCAATGTCGAGGTCTGGAACGGCCTGAACGTCAAGGCGGTGATCACCCAGTGCCCCCACTGCTTCAACACCATCAAGAACGAGTACCCGGAGTTCGGCGGGAGCTATCGGGTGTTAAATCACGTGGAGCTGATCCAGGAGCTGCTGCGTGAGAAGCGGATCAAGCTCTCGGCGGTGATGAATGAGACGCTGACCTACCACGACCCCTGCTACCTGGGCCGCCACAACGGGGTCTACGATGCGCCCCGCGAGGTGCTGAAGGCGATCCCGGGGCTGGAAGTGGTGGAGATGCAGCGGTCCAAGCGCGAATCGTTCTGCTGCGGCGCGGGGGGAGGCCGGATGTGGCTGGAGGAGAAGATCGGCAGCCGAATCAATCACAACCGGCTCAACGAAGCGGCGCTGACGCTGGCGCACGCCAAGGATCCGTCGGTCCCCTACCCCAGCGCCACCGACAAGGACCGGCCGGGGAAGGTGGGCGACTACCAGGGTCAGGCGTCCGGCACGGTGGCGGTGGCCTGCCCCTT
>JBGTHI010000069.1:0-4017 GCA_041746295.1 Myxococcaceae bacterium | reverse complement strand
GGCCATCGCCATCCTGGCCGCGTTCCTGCTGCAACGCATACGGGTCACCGGTGAGCCCAAGCTCAACGAGAAGGCATGAACCTTTCGACGGTTCAATAGAGATTGCTTCGGCGGTGGGGGCTTCAGAGGATCACGCTGCGCTATTGGCAGACGTCCCCGACGCACTGGTAGCCGCCCACGCACGAGTAATCGTTGGAGCACGACGAAGGACAGCCCGCCGAGAACCCATTGCACCGGTACGGAGAGCAGGAGGGACTGCCCGTGCTCAGGGCGAAGGCCGAGATGAGCGTGCAGGTGCCGACGCTGCCGTTTATGTCACAGGCGTCGCAGGAGCCGTTACAAGGGGAGTTGCAGCAGACGCCGTCGACGCAGGACGCGGACGCACACTGCGTGCTGGTCGTGCAAGGGGTCCCCACGGCGCAGCCTTGAGCACATCCAACGACGACGCCTCCGTCCGGCAGCGGCGTTTCTTCGGGACTAGGTGTCCCTCCCGGACGCGCGCAGGTGCCATCGATGCACGCGTACCCAGCGATGCATTCAGCGTCGCTGCTGCACGCATACGTCGACCCCTCCAGCCCGAGCTCGGCTCGGCACGCTCCGAGCCCGGTAAAGACCAGCACCAGTGCCACAACCAAAGCCTGACGACCCTTCTGCATCTCAATCCCCCCTACTTGAAGGGCCCGCTGACGACGAGGCCGCCGGCCGCCGGTCTCGCGACGATGTCCCCGATCATGAATCCCACCCCCGCAAGGGCCAACACCGCCGAGGAGATGAACAGTACGTTCGCCCTCGTCGCGTCCGAACGCGACTGCTGGACGATCGCGAACGCTTCGCGCTGCGTGGTGGAGACGATTCGCCCCGAGGCGTCGTATTGTATCTCTTCCAAGGCCCGCGCCGACGCCTTCGAACGGTACCCGAACCAGGCGCCAGCACCTGCCGAAACCGCAGCCAACCCCGTGGCGCTATACGCCACCCAGCGCAACGTGGGCCGATACCTGATGGCGGGTTGTCCGGCGACGCCGCCCTCGGGTCTAAGCGCTAGAGGGTTCATGGGGTTCTGGTCAGACAAGAGCTGGACCGGGGATGGTGCGTTGAGTGTTCTTGGGTCCGAGGACGCTCCCACGTTGAGAAGAGCGCTGCCCCGATGGTTGAAAACGGAGCCCCACCACTCGATGTGCTGCCCATCAAGGACCCTCACCTCGAGCCGATCCGAAAACTTTGCCTGGTGCGTAGCGAGTGTGAATTCCTGTCGCTTCACCTCAGGCGCGCCGTGAACGCGCCACTCGATTCGGACGGTCGAGGCGATGCCCAGAGGATTTTGCAGGGAGAGGAGCAGCGTGTCTCGAGCCGCGGTCGGCACCGCATCGAGCCGGAGGTCGCCGTGTTCCGCCACCCAGGCCTTCGCCTCACGAAAAGGCGTCCGGGCCCTAGGGCCGTACTGGGCCGGCAGCTCATGCTGCGGGTCGACTGCAGCCAGAATCTTAAAGGTCTCCTTCGCCCGGGCGAGCTTCTTCAGCATCGACGCGCACACGCCGCGGAACTCCAACACCTTGATGTAGTCGTTCCGGCTCAAACCTTCGGCGCGAAAGGCGGCCTCGACGACCGGTTCCGCCTGCACGTACCGGAGGTCTTGCATCAGCAGCTCGGCCTTCGCGAGCGCGCTGGCGCCTTCGGAGCTTGCCGCAAGCAGGACCAACACCACTGCCGAGGAGGTCATCAAGCGCTCAAAGTACACCCTAGCTCAGAGGTTTAAGAATATGAGTACATGTAGGTTGGAGTCAGGAGGCGGGTCCGTGGTCCAATGCAGGAGGTCCTCGCGGGGACCTTCCTACCTATGGACAACTCCGAGACCGCGGTCCTAGCCCGTCCCCCTGCCGCTGTCGTTGCAGAGCCTGCTGCTTGGGAGCCCGGGGGTTACGTGGGTCACTACCTGCTGCTCACCAAGCTCGCGGCCGGCGGCATGGGCGAGGTGTGGCTCGCGCGTTCACACGGGCCGAAAGGCTTCGAGAAGCTGGTCGCGGTCAAGCGCATTTCGGGCAACCTCTGCGACGATCCCGAGTTCGTCGAGATGTTCGCTGACGAGGCACGGCTGGCAGCGCAGCTGAATCACCCGAATATCGTCCAAACCCACGAGTTCGCCGAGCAGCAGGGCATCTACTACCTGGTGATGGAGTTTTTGAGTGGCGAGAACCTCTCCCGCATTCTTCGCGTGGCCGAGAACAAAGGCCTGCCTGTCCCCATCCCATTGGCCGTCTCCATTGCCGCCGACGTGGCCACCGCCTTGGACTACGCGCACCGCCGAACGGGCATGGACGGCATGCCTCTCGGCATCGTCCATCGAGACATCTCTCCTCAGAACATCTTCGGCACCTATGAAGGACTGGTGAAGGTCGTCGACTTCGGCGTGGCGAAGGCCGAGGTGCAGAGCATGGTAACCCAGGCGGGCCGCATGAAGGGCAAGGCCGGCTACATGGCGCCGGAGCAGGCTCGTGGAGATGTCGTCGACCACCGCGCCGATCAGTTCGCGCTCGGGGTGGTGCTCTTCGAGATGCTAACGGCCACCCGTCTCATCCCGTCAGGAGACAGCGACGCCCGGTTGTTGCGGGTGATCCAGCACACCGAGGTCCTTCCCACCGCAAGCTCGCGCAACCCCGCCGTACCCGAGGAGCTGTCGCGGCTCGTGACCCGGGCGCTCGAACAGGAGCCGGACGCGCGGTTCCCCACGATGGAGAGCTTCGGACGCGCGCTCCGGGACTGGCTGCGACAGAACACGCAGCCCGATGAGGGCGAGTGCCTGGCCGAGTACATGAGATCCCTCTTCGCAGGCCAGATCCAGGCGCGCGCCCAGTGGCTCACGATCGCCCAGCGCTCGATCGCCAGCCCGAGCCTCATCCAGCGGGAGCTTGCCGCGGAGCCTTCGTCCAAAGCCCTGGAGACGGTGGCGTTAAGCCCGAGGCGCGACAAGCCCTCGCGGACACTCAAGTCGAGGCGGATCCGCTTCAGTACTTTGGTGGTGTTGGGCGCGCTGACGATGGCGCTCGGACTCTGGGTCTGGAAACCCCTTTGGCGACCCCCACCGGCCCTGCTCGCCAGCGCGGCGTGGGGGACCGCCCGATCCTCAGAACGTCAGCCCACTCCGCCCGAACCCGCGGCTCTTCCTACTCCGGCCGAAGCGGCGAGCGCGTCGGTGGAGCCTTCGCCTCCGACACCGACGAGCACACGCCCCGCACGCAGAAGGGTGCGCCCTAAGCCCGCTCTCGGGCGACTCTCGCTGCAGACCATTCCCTGGACGGTGGTCTACGCTCAGAACCAGCGGCTGGGGGAGACGCCCTTGGTGGAGCAGCCGCTCGCCGTGGGCACCCACCGCCTCAAGCTGGTGAACGAAGAGCAGGGGGGCTCCACCATCGTCGAGGTGGAGGTGCAGCCAAACAAGACCACGGTGGTGAAGCTTCGGCTTTGAAGCCCTCCAGAGGCGATGCGCCCCGCCCCCACCGGCCTCGGGTCTGAAGAGTGGGCTCGCCGCCACGGAGATCGAGTGTACGAAACACCCGCGAAAGGCGCGGGGATTCGTACAGTCGCTCACCTCGCTGGCGCTATCGTGCCGCCAGGAAGATCGCCACCGCCACAATCGCCCAGACCAGCAGGCCAGAGAAGATCGTCAGCCTGAAGTCCATCCTGCCGATCCCCCAGTAGCAGGCGGCAAGGAAGGCGAGATAGGCCGGTATGGTCTTCGCTCCCGCGAGGCAGGACTCACGAAAGCCGGCGGGGCTGCCCTTTGCGCCCACCACCAGCAGAGCTACGACCGCAAAGGTTGGGAAGAGGGGGAGGATGCCCGGCAGTACATTGCCGCGCTTGGATAACCAGACGATCAGCGCGGTCACCGCGCCACCCAACACCCCCTTCCACAGCAACTCCGTCACGGCATGTCGGTGTGGCCCTGCCGCCGGAGGAAGGTGGGGATGTCGTACTGATCCTCGTCGATCGGCAGCCCCGGCTCCCGCACCGCCGCGACCACGC
>JBGTHI010000068.1:0-4715 GCA_041746295.1 Myxococcaceae bacterium | reverse complement strand
CCACGTCGCCCAGCGACTCGAGCCGGTTCTTCCCGGTCTCCAACATCATCACCGAGGCGGCTTCCAGCCGCCGCTCGGAGATCAGCTCCGCCGCCTTTCGCAGCAGCGCCACCCGCTCCCGCCAGGGACGCTTGCGCCAGTCCACTTGAGCGGCGCGCGCAGCGGTGACAGCCCGATCCACCGCCGCGACATCGGCCGCGTGAAAGCGTCCCAGGAGCTGCCGGGTATCGGCGGGGTTCCGGTTGTCGAAGAGCGCACCGGTTTCGAGCGGCTGACCTGCAACCCAGGAGGGATGCTCGGCTCCCAACTTCGAGCGGACCTGCTCCAGCGCTCCGTCGAGCTCACGGTGGAGCTCGCTCAGATCGGCTTCCAAGACGGAGTAGGTGATGCGGAAGCTCACAAGGACCTCGCGACGTGAAGGGTGGATTCCACGAGCCGGTCGACCAGCTCATTAACCTGGACCTCGGTGATCACCAAGGGAGGGCCCAGATTGAGCAAGTCGCCATCGACACCGTTGGCGTGGCCCACATTGGGCCATACGGTGAGGCCATTCTGAAAGCAGGCGGAGGTGAGCAGCTCGGCGACCTTGCGGGCGCGAGGAAAGGGCAGCCGAGTCGCCTTGTCCTGCACCCATTCGATGCCGGCGAGCAGCCCCCGTCCCGACACGTTCCCCACGTAGGGAAGGGGCAACAGGGTCTCGCGCAGCCGGCGCTGGAGGTGCGCCCCGATCCGCGCCGCCGCCTCTACCAGGCGGTACTTCTCGAAGTAGTCCAACACCGCGGTCCCCGCGGCGGTCATCGAGGGCATCGACATATAGGTCTGCGCATGCATGAAGTTGCCCGATCCGGCTTTGAGCTCATCGACCAGCGGCTGCCGCACCATCAACGCGCTCAGCGAGGCGTAGCCCGCACCAAGCCCTTTACCCAGGATCATCACGTCCGGCTTCGCGCCGAGCTGCTCGCCCGCGAAGAAGCTGCCGGTGCGGCCGGCTCCGCAGAGGATCTCATCGGAGATTAGGAGCACGCCGTGCTGGCGGCAGACCGCCTGAACTTTCTCGAAGTAGCCCGGAGGTGGCAGGGCCGCGCCGGCCGAGGAGCCGATGATCGGCTCGGCGATGAAACCGGCCACCGTCTCCGGCCCCTCGCGCTCAATCGCCTCTTCCAGCAGCCGCGCATAGTGTTCCGCCCCGTGGGCCGCGAAGTCTTCCAAGCCGGAGCGGTACTCGTGGGGTGCCGCGGTGGTCACCACGTCGGACAGGATCGGCCCGTACCACTTCTTGTAGTGAGGCCGTCCGGACAGCGAGAGCGCGTAGAGGGTGTTGCCGTGGTAGCTGGGAACCCGCGCGATGAACTTGGACCGCCGGGGTTGACCGCGCTCTACCCAGAGCTGACGCACCAGCTTGACCGCCGCCTCGGTTGCCTCCGAGCCGCCGCTCAGGAAGGTGGTGCGCCAATTGCCAGCACCCAGCGGCCCGGCCCGGACGGCGAGTCGCTCCGCCAACGCCTCGGTCGCCCGGGAGGTGAACTGGGTTCCGTTGACGTAGGCCACCTTCAACAGCTGCTGGTGGATCGCATCGGCCACCTCGCGATTTCCGTGGCCCACGCTCGCGACGTAGGCCCCTCCCGCCCCGTCCAGGTACCGCTTTCCGGCCTCGTCGAAGAGGTAGACCCCCTCCCCATGGGAGATCACCGGATACTCGCGTCCCAGGTTCCGAAGAAGGACGTGACCCTGCGGATAGCGAACGGTCGCCATGAGGGGTCCAGTGTCCACCCAGTTCTTCTGAAGGACAAGGATGAGGTTGACCGTTGCCCCGATTGCCTTCGACGGAGCCCCTAGTCGGTGCTAGGACAGGGGATAGACCATCGGCCGGTCGGGCTCGAAGGGCAACCGATCGTCGGGAGGGATCAGGCCTGGCGCGAAGTCCAGCGTCATGATGCTCGCACAGTTGAAGCAACGGGGCGCGCCCTCGTCCTGCTCAATGGCCACCGCGTCGACGAGAAACATCCAGTAGGTCACTACCGCCGCGAAGAGCGCCTCGAGATTGTGTGGCGCAGGCGCTCCATGGAGAAGTCGATGGCGGGGAGCCGGCGGCTCGGATGAGGTTCGCAGCTTCTCCAAATATTCCATCATCGCGAGCCGCTGGAGAATGTGGACGGCGCGCCCGTGCCGACGCTCGTCGAACGGCTTTGGAGCGGTCTCGTAGAAGAAGTGGGTCGCGGTCCGGGCCCACTCCTCCGGATCCTCGATCTCGTGGTCGACCATCAATAGCTCCTGAGGCAGGCCGTGCCTCCGGGCCCGTCTCGCGACCAGCGCCCGGAGCGCCTCGTGGTGAGATACCCCCGTCCGCGCTTGGTGCCAAAGCAGCTCGTGCTCGATGGGCTGAACGCAATCGTACCAGAGGGTGTTTGACATCATTAGCTCCGAAATCGCCTTCAGCTGGGCATCGACGATTGGATCGGGATGTTCATCGAAGACGGTGGGGTACTGCTTCGGATTGCTTTTTGGGAAGCGCGACTTCATGAATAGCTCGCGCCGCATTCGCTGGGCTCGGACGATCAGCGGAAAGGTATGGGTCCGAGCAACCTGTGTTCGCACCGCCGCGTCGGCGAAGGTCGCCAGCGAGAGCAGCTGATCGCGGGCGCGCTCGACCGATTCGCGGTCTTTCCGATTCAGACCCGACAACGCCTCGGAAACAAGCGCTGGAAGTCTCCCGCTGCGAGCCCGCACGCGTCGAATCTGCTCCTGGGAGAGCAGGCCGCAACGGCGGAGGATTCCCAGCGCCTCGAAGTCGCGCAGCAGCTCGGCTGCTTCACCGCGATCGATGTGTCGGCAGCAGGCGGCCACCAGCGCCTCGCGTCTCTGACTCTGCCGGGCGGAGCTGTCCTCCAGCGAGCTCCCGAAGAGATTTGGGAACCACGCGGAGGGAAGGCCAGTACGGAGGGCGTGAGCCTGCCGGACCAACTCAGGGCGTAACCCCGCCGATCCATCAAAGAGGTCCTCGAGCCGCCGCTCAAGTGATTCCAGGCGTGCAAGACGGTCTCCGGACAGCAGCAAAGCGCAGTGGGCGAGCGGCAGGAGATCCTGCACGAATGCCGCACCGCTCAGGCCGTCCCGAAGGGTCGCGAAGCGGTGGGAGAGGGCATCGTTCAACTCCTCGCGGGAGAACTGGCGGGGGGCTTTCAGGGTCTCTTGAAGCTCGGTCGCGCTGTGGCGGGCGATCGATCCTGTCACCTTGAGCAGCAGCCGATCGCGAAGACGGCCTTCGAGCTCCAGCACAGAGACGTTGCTTCCGTCGAAACTGTCCAGGATGCTCGCCTCTATCCCGGAGTGGTCGACCGTCTCCTCCGGAAGCCGACCGGTCTGCTCGGTGAGCGACTCGTAGAGTTGAAGCGCCTCGTAGGTGCCTACAGAAGGGGAGGCGAACAGCTCGGGTAGACAGCCCAAGATCGGCACTAGCCTCTGCAGCAGGTCCGGGCGGGATGGTGGCGGCGGGCTGCCCCAGAACATCAGGAATGACTGGAGCTCGCGGACCACCGCTCGAAGCGCCTCGGGGCCGGCAATGCTTCGCTTCCGCAGCGCGTCCAGCGCCTCGGCATTCAACCTTCCGGTCCCTACCGCGACCGCAGCCAGCGCGTCGGTCGAGCAGTTCTCGATGACGAGGCCGACCCACTCGGCCTCCGAGGTGAAGATCGGCGGTTTGACCGTTTCGAGCACCGCCAGCGCGCATTCGAGCCCCGGCTGGTAGTTGTTGGTGGTGGCGGTGGTGAGGGCCCCCACGACCTCCATCCGAAGCGACCGGTTGAGCTGCTCACCTTGGCCCAGCCACTCGAGCTGCGGCCGGAGCTCCTGCGCCAGGGCGAGCACCTCTTGGATGTGGCTGGCAGGCGATCTCACAACCCTCCGCTCGCGGATGCGCTGCGGCTGTCCCCAGCGGTGAAGCGTGGCGTGGCAGGCGGCGAGCTGTTCCTGAGTCCAGGGAATCCAAGGGACGATCGGAGGGCCGCGCTGGGTCCCACGGCTCGCGGTGACCCGAGGCGCAACATCTTGAACTGTAACTCCTCGTGCCTTGCTGATGTTCATCCCGCTGGACCCGTAAGGGTCCATTCTCGGAAGGAACGGCTCCGCAGTTTCGGCTTTAGTCTTAGTTCGATGCGTCCAGCGGGTAGGAAGCGGCCATCAGGCGGGAGGCCTTCTCCTGCTCGCTGAACTCCGCCCAGGCATAACTGAAGGGGTTCTGCGGCCGGCCGTTCTCCCAGATCTCGAAATGGAGGTGAGGCCCGGTGACGCGGCCGGTCGCGCCGGAAAGGCCGATTCGCTGCCCCATCTCCACCTTGTCGCCCACGTGCACCCGCATCGAAGCCAAATGGCGGTAGTTGGTGGTGAGGTTGGGACCGTGGGAGATCTTGATCACCAGTCCGCTGCCGACGGTCCGGGCGGCAAAGATGACCCGGCCGGGCGCCGCCGCCACGATAGGGGTCCCGGTGATCGCCCGGATGTCCACTCCCTTGTGATGTTGCGTACCGAGATTGTCGACCGGGTCGGTCCGGCCGCCGAAGGGACTGGTGATCGACTGGCTCTCGATGGGCCAGGTCATCAGCAGACGGCGCGGCGCCGTGCTGGCCCGGATAGGTCGGTAGAGCGGAGCGCTGGGCGCGGGCTCTTCCGGAAGGGTGGTCTCCGAGCCGCGGCCGTAAGCGGCCGATCGGCTCTCCCAG
>JBGTHI010000067.1:0-3417 GCA_041746295.1 Myxococcaceae bacterium | reverse complement strand
GCTGGGGATCGATTTCGGTGCCTTCATTCAGCTCCGCCACCCGCCGCGCTAATCGGGCCCGGTATTCGGAGAGCGATCGCGGCGCCTCGGCCGCCACCTCGCCGCAGAGCGACTCAACGTTGCTCAACCGGAGATTGAGATCGTCGGTCAGCGACTTTCCCTCTGCCTCGCGCATTTTCAGCAGCGCCCTCAGCGCCGAATCCATCGCCTTCCTGAGCGCTTCCTCGGCCTGCTCAAGAGCCGCAACCCGCTCCTCCACCCGGATGACCCCGGGCTGGGTAGCCAACTGCTGGAGAGTGGGCTTCTCCGGAAGGCCCAGCTCTTCGGCAAGCTCGCGGTAGGCCCGGGCATACTCGTGCGCGAGTGAAAGATCGACAACCGGTGCGCTCGCGCTGCCAGAGACCGGTTGCCGTCGGACGGTGACCTCTACCGCGCCCCGCGCGACTCGCTCCTTGGTCAGCTTGACCACCGCGTTCTCCAGGGCACTCAGCTCGCGGGGCAGCCGCGCCTTCACCTCGCAGAACTTGTGATTGAGCGATTTGATCTCGACCGCGATCGACTCGTCGCCCGCCTGGGCACGACCCGCGCCAAAACCTGTCATGCTTCTCAACATTCTGGGCGTTTGGTAGGGGCTTTTCAAAGCGGCGTCAAGGCGCCGCTTTCGCTAAAGGCGCTCCCCATGTCCGTTCCCGTCCCCTCACCGTTGAAGCGCCTGGAGCAAGTTGCGAAGCGGCTGCTGGCGCGTGTCGCCGTATTGCTCTTTGCACGGCCGGGTCGACGGCGAAGGCTGGCTCCGGCGCTCGCGGCGCCCCGATCGATCCTCCTAGTGCGTCTGGACAACCGGGTGGGCGAAGCGCTGCTCACCACGCCCCTCTTCACCGCGCTCAAGGCGCTCGAGCCTCCGCCGCGGGTGGAGCTGCTGACCCATCCCAAGATGCGATCGGTGCTCGAGGGCCATCCGGCCCTCGATGCGATCCACGCGCTCGATCGTCGGAGCGCCTGGGCGGGCATCTTCTCTCCAGTGCTGCGAAAGCTCCGAGCAACCCGGTTCGATCTGGTGATCAACTGCGCCAACTGGAGCACGCCTTCGATCACCTCCGCGCTGGTGGCGCGCTTGGCGGCGCCTCGCTCGGTGCTGGTGGGTCCCGCCACGCCGCCGATCGACCGACTTCAGGATCTCTCCGTGACTCCGCGGGAAGGGACCTCATCGGAGGTGATGCAACGACTGCATCTGCTCTCCCCAATCAAGCGCATCGCGCCCTCGCTCAAGCCTCGGCTCTCATTTCGGCCCCCTCGAGCCAGCGTGCAGGCCCCGGCGCTGCAGGCGATGATCCAAAATCTAAGGACAACGCCCTACGCGGTGATCAATCCGGGAGGTCGCCTTGGCTGGCGAAGGGTTCCCCCCTGGGTCTTCACGTCCGCCGCCAAAGCGCTGAACGAGCTCGGGGTGTCGTCAATCATAACCTGGGGACCCGGAGAGGAGGCGCTGGCGCAGGAGGTCGCACGGTCGGCGCGCGGAGCGGTGATCGCTCCAGCCACCACCATCGATGAGCTGGCAGCCCTGATGCACTCAGCGCGTCTGACCGTATGCAACAACACCGGTCCCATGCATCTCTCGGTGGCGGTCGGCTGCCCCACCCTCGCGCTCTTTCTCCACATGGACCTCGAGCGATGGGGGCACCACTACCCGCCTCACCAGATGGTGGATCTCACGGACGTGATCTCCAATCCGAGCGCGGTGCGCGAACGGCTCCGGGCGGCGGTGCGTGACCTGCCCACCGGGCCGTAGCCGAAAAGACCCAACCTCTTAGAAGCTGAGCGCACACACTCCTCCGAATTTCCTGGTTGGCAACTTCCAACGCCTCGGCTTGGAAAATCGGTACACCTACCAGCCACAGGAGTTCCCGTGCTTCACCACCTTCGAACCCAACCCGACCGCCATCAGCGAGCTGGCGCCAACGATCGCCGTGCGGCCTTCTCCGAGCCCGTGTCCGAGATGCCAGGAAGGACCAAGCGGATGATCCTGGGGGCCGAGGCAAAGGGGATCCTCGCTCAGGTTTCCCAGGGCGTCGAGTCAGATCAGCTGCGAGCCACCATCCGGCAGATTGGCAGACTGGTCGACGGCTTGCGTGAACGCAGGCCGGATGAAAACCCCGCGACCCCCACCGATCTTGCCCTGATCGATCGGTTGAAGGAGGCCCAGACGGCGCTGAGGGATGCGCTGCCGCAGTTCGGCGCCACCACGGGTGCGCTGGCGAGCTTCACCATCGGGTATGCAGGGGCTCCCGTCGGAGCCGCTGCGGCCAGCTTTCGCGCAGGGAAGGTTCCGGCCGGATCCGGTGCCCCACACGATCTGGCAGCCATCGCCCGCTCCGCCGCGTTCGGAAGCGCGGCCGGTTATCCGTAGACTGCGGCTCCTGCTGCGAGCTCGAGCGCAACCCCGGCTGTCCAGGCCATCCCGTCCAACGAGGAGCGGCTGGCCGAGGCCAGAGAATGGCTCCCTCTGGAAACCCGTCGAGTGGACGGGTTGGAGGCCCGCAGTGGGCGCTGCTCTGGGAGAGGTTTCCGTTCAATTTCCCTTTTCGGTGAAGCACGTCCGCAATCTTCTCGACCTGGCCCAGGGGGCCATCGACGACAGCAACGGGGCAGAGGCGGGCAGCAGGCCGAGCCAAGCCAACACGGACGTAACTCAATCCTACGGGGCGGTCGTCGACGCCGTCACCGCGAACCTGAGCAGCCTGGGTCGCTCCCGTCCCGATCTACGGGAGGAGGTCAATCGACTCACCCGATCGTGGGTTCTCAGGTCGCGGCACTGCTGGAGGAACTCCGCACACGCCCCTTCGCGGTGATCAACCCCGGAGGTAGGCTGGCGGCGAGTTCCGACCTGGGTGTTCACCTCCGCAGCGCGCCTGGTCGGCGACTTCGGAATGAGTCCGCTTCTCACCTGGGGCCCGGGCGAGGAGGGGCTGGTCCACGAGATCGCCCGATCGGTACCCAAGGCGGTCAGCGCCCCGCCGACCACCATCGATGAGCTGGCCGCGCTGATACAACAGGCGCGGGCCACCATCTGCAACAACACCGGGCCCGATGCATCTGTCGGTCGCAGTCGGCTGTCCGACCCTCGCGCTCTTCCTGCACATGGACGTGGCGAGATGGGGACACAGCTATGCACCCCATCAGATGGTCGATCTGACCGGTCCAATCGCCAACCCCAGCTTGGTAAAGAGCGGGCTCCAGGCCGCACTGGGCGCGCTCTGGAGGGTCATTTCGACGCGACATAGCCAACAACTGTTCCCGTTGCGGCACCGAGAATGGACACGAGTCTCCCACCATGCTCATGCGGATCGCCGGATCATCTTTAGCAAGGATACGCACAGCTCATAGCGCAAGACAGAATTTCATAACTGTAAGAGCTCC
>JBGTHI010000066.1:0-1802 GCA_041746295.1 Myxococcaceae bacterium | reverse complement strand
CAGCTCCGGAGTCACGCCTCGCCGGACCAGCTCCGGGTAGATTTCGGCGGCGTTGCCGTGTAGCCCTACCGCCCAGCCGCGATTTCCCTGGCGCGAACGCGCGAGGGCATTGAGCGCTTCCTCGATCGTCTCCACCGCTTCGTCCAGCACGCCCGAGGCGAGCCGCTGGCGCAGCCGCTCGCGGTCGACCTCGACCACCAGCCCCAAAGCGCCGGTCATCCGAATCGCCACCGGCTGAGCGCTCCCCATGCCCCCCAGACCGGAGGTCAGGATCAGCTTTCCGCGCAGCTCTCCGCCCAGCTTGTCGATCGGAGCTTGCGGAGCTTGCCGATCTTGCGCCGCGGCCCGAAATACCTCGTACAGCCCCTGCAGCACGCCCTGGGATCCGATGTATTGCCAGGCTCCGGCGGTCAGCCCACCCCACATTGTCTGGCCCGCCGACATCCGCTCGTAGAAGACTTCAGAAGTCGCGTAACGACCGACCATGTTGTTGGTGGCGATCAGCACCAGGGGCGCCGAGGCGGGGGTGGGAAGGATCGCCACCGGCTTCCCGGATTGGATCACCAGTGTCTCGGTTTCCTGAAGGCTCAGCAGAGCTTCCCGGATCGCCCGATAGGCCGGCCAGTCGCGCGCGGCCTTGCCCAACGAGGCGTAGACAATCAGCGCCTCCGGCTGCTGCCCCACCTCCAGGACGTTCTCCAGCATCCGAAGAAGCCCCTCTTGCCGCCAGCCGCGTGCCCGAAGCGTCGTCCCTCTCGCCGCGGAGATCGGTTGAAACGGCTCGCTCACTGCCGGTCCGCGCGGAAGAGCCGAATCACCTCGGAAAGGGCAGTGGAGGTGGAGTCGGTGGTGCGCTGTGCCTCCTGTACCCGGGCCAACGCGCGCCGGGTCCCTTCCCCCAGCTGGGATGGCCCGTCCAAGGTGTCGGCCGCGAGCAGAAGCTCCAGCCCCAGGAGCGATTCCAGAATTCCGACCGCTTCGGAGGTGAGGTTCACCGCCTGGGGAGCCAGCGAGGCGTGGTCCTCCACGTCGCAGTTGAGGGAGGTCGTGGCCAACGTCACCGGCTGTGCCAGGTGTTTGAGCTGCGCAAGCAGCCCCGCGGCGGCATTGACCACGAGGTCGGGCACCTTTCCTAGAATCTCCAGGGGTCCGAGCTTCGCCTGGAGCCGGTGGCGAACGGCGAGGAGCTTGTGCAGCCGACGCTCGCAGAGCGCGCCCACGTGCGCCAGCGCCAAGCGCAGCGACTCGAACGCCAGGGCCAGGGTCATCGGCGAGAAGTTGCCGTTGGAGATCAGCGCATCCTCCTCCACCGAGACCAGCGGATTGTCGGAGGCGGCGTTCAGCTCGGTCTCCAACGCCTGGCGGGCGAAGGCGAGCTGGTCCCTCAGCGCACCGTGAACTTGAGGAAGGGTTCGGAGGGAGAGCGCGTCCTGAACGTCGCGGGCGCTGCCCGGCTGCTCCAGGCGGCTGCCCGCGAGTAGCCGTCGCAGTCGTGCCGCGACCTGAATCTGGCCGGAGAATGCACCGCCCTTGCTGGCCGCTACCGTGACTCCAAAGGGACTCAGGTTCCCTTGGGTAGCCTCCAACGTCAGCGCGCCGGCGATATCGGCCAGGTCGGCCAGATAGCCCACATCGTGGATCGCCAGAGCGCCCAGACCGATGGAGACGGCATTGGAGCTCACCAGCGCCAAGGCATCCTTGGGCTCCAGCTCGACCGGATGCACGCCCGCGCGGCGCATGGCGGAAGCGCCGGAGAGTCGGAACGGGCCATGAATCGCCAGCCCCTTGCCGGTGAGCACCTC
>JBGTHI010000065.1:0-3507 GCA_041746295.1 Myxococcaceae bacterium | reverse complement strand
AGCGCGATCGCCTCCAACGATCTGGAAGGGGCAGCGCGTGCATTTCGCGACGCGCTACAGATTGACGCGGAGCTGATGGGGAAGGAGGGCGAGGAGAATCCCTCCGAGTACCGCCGCTCGATGGAGGAGAGCATGGGAGTCGCCGCCTACGCGGCGGGAAGCCTGTGGGCATCGCGGAACGACTGGAGTCGAGCCTGCCGATTCTGGAAGATGGGCTTCGGCTTTACCCGCGTGCATCTCGATCTCAATCGCGCGGTGGTGAATAGCTGCTCGGGCCGCGCGGCGGAGCTCCTTCGCGCAGCCCACACCTGCCGGGAGCTGGATGGCGCGCTGGAATACGCCACCGAAGGCGATGGCATCCGCGAAGAGGTGGAAGACAGGCGCGCGCAGCTCCGGTGCCCTTGAAATCAAGGCTCTCCCCCTCGGGGGGTGACTTGGGCTAGGTGTGGGTGACCATGGCTTCGCCCCTGCTCACGCTGATCGACGCCTCCAACTTCATCTTTCGCGCCTACCACGCGATCCCGCCGCTCTCAACGTCGCGGGGCGTTCCCACCAACGCGGTCTATGGCTTCACCCGGATGATGCTGAAGACGTTGCGGGAGCTGGATCCGACCCACGTCGCGCTCGCCTTCGACAAGCAGAGCCGTGCGGGGCGCCGGGAGATCGATCCCACCTACAAGGCCAACCGGGAGGCGCCGCCGCCGGATCTCGTGGTGCAGTTCGACCTAATCCGGAAGGTGGTGGAGGTGCTGGAGCTGCCGGTGCTCGAGTATGCCGGCTGGGAGGCGGACGACGTGATCGGAACCCTGGTGCCGCGGGCACGCGCCGAGGGATTCGATGTGTTGGTGGTCACGGGTGACAAGGACTTCATCCAGATCGTCGATGACCACGTGAAGCTCTACGATCCGATGCAGGACCGACACACCGGTCCGGCGGAGGTCCGCGAGCGGTTGGGGATCGAGCCGTCCCAGATGTCCGACTATCTCGCGCTGGTGGGTGACGCGATCGACAACGTGGCCAAGATCCCGGGCATCGGTCCCAAAACCGCCTCGGAGCTGATCCATCAGTTCGGGACGGTGGAGGCACTGATCGGCCGCCTGCCGGAGGTGAAGAAGCCCAAGCTCCGCGATGCGCTCTCCGCGAACGTGGAGCTCCTTCAGCGCGCCAAAAAGCTGGTGACCTTCAAGGCCGATCTCCCATTGGAGGTCTCGATGGGAGATCTGGCTCGCAGGCCGATCAAGGACGCGGCGGCGCGGGACCTCTTCTCCGAGCTGGAGTTCTTCAAGCTGCTCCAGGAGATGCCGCGAGAGGCGCCCACGCCGTTCCCGGCGGAGGTTCGCCAAGCCGACTCGCGGGAGACTCTGCAGACCTTCGCCGCCAAGGCCAGGGAGCAGGAGAGGATGGCGCTGGTGCCCGCCTTCGAGGGGCTGGCCTTCGGTGCCGCGCTGGTCGGTCTGGGAGCGTCGTTTCCCGATGGAACCGCCTGGTATCTGCCTCTGGGCCACACCTCGCTGCTCGCCAAGCAGCCTTTAGGTGAAGAGATCGAGGAGATCCTGGGGCCGATCCTGGCCGACCCGGCGATCAAGAAGGACGGTCACAACCTCAAATCCCTGCTGCTCCTGCTGGCCCGTCGCGGGTTGGCGCTCGACGGCTTGGATGGGGATGTCGAGCTCCTCTCCTATCTGCTCAATCCCTCCCGGCGGCAGCATGCCTTGACCGACCTCTCCCGGGAGCGACTCCGGTGCGAGCTCCCGCCGGCCCCCGGTGAAGGCGCCGGGGCGGCCCGCAAGAGAATGGAGGCCCTGGAGGGAGTCTCGGTCGAGGAGGCCGCCTGTCACGGGATCCACGCCGATGCGGTCCGGCGGCTCGTCCTGGAGCTGTGGCCGGAGCTGAAGCAGCTGGGACTGACGCGGCTCGCCTGCGAGCTGGAGATCCCGCTGATCCCGGTGCTGGCGCGGATGGAGCGAAGCGGGATCCGGGTAGATCCGGCGCGGCTCGCGGAGATCGCCGCCAAGGTCGACGCCGAGATGGCGGTGCAGCTCAAGGAGATCTACCGGCTGGCCGGCCGCGAGCTCAACGTCGGCTCCAATCCGCAGCTGGTGCAGCTGTTATTTGAGGAGTTGAAGCTTCCGGTGTTGAAGCGGGGAAAGACCGGCCCCTCGGCTGACAATGAGGTGCTCGAGAAGTTGGCGCAGCAGCATCCGCTCCCGCGCTCGATCATCGAGCACCGCTCGCTCTCCAAGCTCAAGAGCACCTACCTCGACACCCTGCCGACGCTGATCGCCGAAGACGGCCGGATCCACACCACCTACGATCAGGCGATCGCCGCCACCGGTCGCCTCTCCTCTTCCGATCCCAATCTCCAGAACATCCCCATCCGAACCGAGCTGGGAAGGCAGATCCGGACCGCCTTCGTGGCCGAGGAGGGCAACATCCTGATCTCCGCCGACTACAGCCAGGTCGAGCTGCGGATCCTGGCGCATGTCACCGGTGACGCGGCGTTGGTGGATGCGTTCCAGAAGGACCAGGACGTCCACACCCGCACCGCCTCGGAGATCTTCGCGGTCGCCCCGGAGGCGGTCACCTCCGATCACCGCCGGGCGGCCAAAGCGATCAACTTCGCGATCGCCTACGGACTCTCTCCACACGGCCTCTCCACCCGCTTGGACATCTCCACCGCCGAGGCCAAGGGGATCATCGATCGCTACTTCGAGCGTTATACCGGGATTCGCCGCTACCTCGACGAGACGATCGAATCGGCCCGCAAGAAGGGGTTTGTGGAGACGCTGTTTGGAAGGCGCCGCTGGATTCCCGAGCTCGGCTCGCGGAACCGGAACATCGCCCAGGCGGCGGAGCGCGCCGCAATCAACATGCCGATCCAGGGGACCGCGGCCGATCTGATCAAGATGGCGATGCTGCGCGTGGACGCACGAATCCGCGACGAGGGACTGCGCGGCAGGATGCTGCTACAAGTGCACGACGAGCTGCTGTTCGAAGCGCCCAAGGATGAGGCGGACCGGATGGTCACGCTCGCCCGCGAGTGCATGTCGACGGTGGCTGAGCTCCGGGTGCCGCTCAAGGTCGACGTGGGGCGGGGGCAGAGCTGGGGAGAGGCGCACTAAGCCCTCATTGGGACCGCTCCAGCGCGAGCAACCGCTCGAAGCGGGAGACGCCCTCTACTGTCCGCCAGCCAGCGCGGTGGTGCCGCCGGTAGAAAGGATCTTCGCCGCGCACGAATCTCTCCTCAAGCACTGCCCGCAACCGAGCCTCACCTTGCAGCTGCAGGGTTCTCTGGTCTCGCGACGTTTTCGGCGGCAGGCTGTCCGGATCCGGGGCCGGGTGGCCGGTCCTCTCGCGGTCGATCACGTGGTCGTGGGCGTAGGCATCCGCCTCCATCGAAGCCATGAACCTCCGCCAGTCCTCTTCCGAGCCGACGTCCCGTGCCAGCAGGGACCTCACGTGATCGGCGCGGGGCCCTCCTGGCCGCTGCTGCATGTGCACCGACTC
>JBGTHI010000064.1:0-1683 GCA_041746295.1 Myxococcaceae bacterium | reverse complement strand
TCCTGCACTGTCTCATTCGGTCCGCGGTATGATCTTCCCCCATGCACGTCGTGATCTTCGAAGGATCGCGCTGGCCATCCTTTGCCCCGCTGGCTTTGAACCGGCCCGTGTTCATGCTCTCGACGGGCATGTCCACGCTGCTCGAGAAGCAGCTACGCCACTTTAAGCCGACGCGATTGACCCTGTGGGTGCGGCCCGAGCTGGCCGAGTCCGTGCGCGCTCGCGTGCTCTCGAAGATGAGCATCCCCTGCGCCGTGAACGAGCCGCTCGACGATGAGCCGGCCACGCTCGTCAGCGGCCGCACGCTGCACTTCCGACACGTCGAGCACCCCAAGGAACCCTACGCCGCCATCGGCGAGGAGGGCGTCCACAACGCGCTTGTCCACATGCCCGGCCTGGCGCCCAGCGACGGGCTCAATCGCACGGACAAGTGGATGAAGATCCACGACCTCCCCAACATCGAACCCACCGCCCGCATCGTTCAGTCGCTCTCGGACCTGATCAGTTGGAACGACGAGTCGCTCATCGAAGATTCCACGCAGCTCCACGGCAAGCCCAAGCCCAAGCCCGCCGGGCCGTTCCACTTCATCAACGATGACGACGTGTGGCTCGGGGACAACGTCAAGCTCATGCCCGGCTGCGTGATCGACGGCTCCGAAGGCCCCGTCGTCCTCGGCGACAGCGTCAAGGTCGGCGCCAACAGTTACGTCCAGGGCCCCTGCTACGTCGGCCCGTTCAGCACGATCCACCCGATGACGATCCTGCGCGGCGGGACGAGCATCGGACGCTTCTGCAAGGTCGGCGGGGAAATCGACAACTCGATCATGCTCGGCCACTCCAACAAGGGTCACTTCGGGTTCATGGGCCACAGCTACGTCGGCAAGTGGGTGAACTTCGGCGCCGGCGCGAGCACGAGCAACCTGAAAAACACCTACGGCGAAGTGAATATCCACGTCGGCTCGAAGACCATCCCCACCGGTCGGCAGTTCTTCGGGTCGATCATCGGCGATCATGTGAAATTCGCCATCGGCACCCGCCTGATGACCGGCACCTACGTCGGCTTCTCCAGCATGATCGCGACCAGCGGCTTTCCCCCGACGTTCATCCCCAGTTTCAGCTTCCTCACCGACGGCGGCCGCGAGCCATACAAGCTCGACAAGGCCGTCAAGGTGATGAAGGCTGCCTATTCGCGCCGCGATTTACAGTGGACGGAGGCGGATGAGCGCATCCTTGAGCACGTGCAGAAGGCGGTTGCCCAGATTGAGCGGTAACTCCACGGGCGTGATGCAGATCACCCCGCGGCGACAGCGCCGGGGCAGTAGGGGAACACTCTGTTTACTTCGGCCCGTTATTTGAGCAATTTCGCGCCGGGCTCGATACACTTCGTCGGCGTCGCGGAGGGAAATCCGATTGCCCGCTCAGCACGTCCCGACGGTCATTGGGTATGGGTTGGTCCCGAGTTTGAATTGAGTTCAACGGATATCCCTGCGCCATCGGTAAAAGGCAGCGGGTTCGGAGTGGAATGATTGATCGGGTTCGCGAGTTTCTCCGTACAGGCGGTGGTCGCGTCACCGCCGTCATCCTGGCCGTTGTGGCACTGATCGCCGCGGCGGTTTCGGTGCGCAGCAACCTGGGACCCTCGGAAGCCGCGTCGCTGTCGCGCGATCGACTCTACATGTGCGC
>JBGTHI010000063.1:0-9743 GCA_041746295.1 Myxococcaceae bacterium | reverse complement strand
GCGGCACGTCTCTCCATCGCGATCTCCACCTCGACCACGGCTTCTGGGCGTATCCTGAGTTATCGCCTCGGAGAGACGGGGGGTTTCTCATTCTCTCGTGACGCGCCGCGCTTAAACTTCCGTATCTTGAAGCCTTGAGCCCTGCGGCGGGTGGCTTCCTTCGATTATTAGCCTGGCAATGCCGCCTCCGCTCTCCGCACCGACCCCGCCCCTTCCCTGGACCGTTCGCCTTCGGGAGAGCGCCGCGGTCTTTCGCCAGCTTCCGAGCGCGCTGCGTTGGGTCTGGGCGGCGGATCGAAAGAGTGCCGTGGGTATTGCGGCGCTGACCCTGGCGGCGGCGGTCATTCCGGCTGCGGTGGCGTACGTGGGCAAGCTGATCGTGGATGCGGTGGTGTTGGCCTCCCGCAGCGGGTTGGCGGAGGACCGCCGCCGGGCCCTCTCCTGGGTGGTGCTGGAGCTGGGGTTGATGGCCGGCAGTACCGCGATTTCCCGGAGCTCGGGACTGCTGAAGGAGCTGCTGCGTGCCAAGCTGGGCTACCAACTCCACGACCGGATTCTGGAAAAGGCGCTCGAGCTGGAGCTCCGCCACTTCGAGGATGCCGATGTCTACGACAAGATGCAGAACGCCCGGCGGGAGGCGTCGACCCGCCCCCTCTCGCTGGTGCTGCGCTGTCTCACGCTGATCCAGAACAGCGTGACGCTGGGGAGCTACGGCGTGCTGCTGGTCCGGCTGAGTCCATGGGCGGTGTTGGTGCTATTCGCGGCTTCGATCCCGGCGTTCATCGCCGAGGCGAGGCTCGCGGGAGAAGCTTTCAAGCTCAACTCCTGGCGAGCGCCTGAGGGACGGAAGCTTAACTACCTGGAATGGATCCTCACCCGAGACAGCCATGTGAAGGAGGTGAAGATCTTTGGACTGGGCGAACTGATTCTGAGCCGCTACCGGGCGCTGTTCCGGAAGTTCTTCGATGAGGATCGCAGGCTGGCAATCCGACGGATGGGTTGGGGACTGATTTTGGGATGGGTTGCGCTCGTCGCCTTCTACGGCTGCTACGCCTTCATCGCCGAGCGCGCAGCCAGCGGCCGCATCTCGCTGGGGGACATGACCTTGTACCTGATGGTGTTTCGCCAGGGTCAGAGCGCCTTCCAGGAGATCCTGTCGGCGGTGGGCTCGATGTACGAGGACGCCCTCTTCATGGGGAATCTGGAGCTCTATCTGGCGATCCCCACCGGGAACGAGGCGGCGCGCGTTCATCCCCCGCGCCTGCCTGAGCCGGGCACGCGCCACGCGATCGAATTCCGAAATGTCTCTTTCCGCTATCCGTCGAGGGAGAGCTGGGCGCTGCGGAACTTCAGCCTCACACTTCAGCCCGGGGAGAAGCTGGGGCTGGTGGGGGAGAACGGCGCCGGCAAGAGCACGGTGGTGAAGCTTCTCCTGCGGCTCTATGAGCCGTCCGAGGGACAGATCCGCTTCGGCGGGGTGGACATCTCGGTGATGGACCCGGCGGCGCTTCGCGCCCTCTTCGGCGCGGTCACGCAAGACTTCGTTCGCTACCAGTTCTCCGCTGCGGAGAACATCGGCGTGGGAGAGGTCGCACGAATCGACGATCGATCCCGGATCGAGCGGGCCGCCGAGGCGGGGGGCGCGGCGCAGCTGGTCGCGGCGCTACCACAGGGCTACGACACCATCTTGGGTGGTTGGTTCCAGGCGGGACAGGAGCTTTCCGCCGGCCAATGGCAGAAGCTGGCGGTGAGCCGGGCGTTCATGAGGGATGCGGAGGTGCTGATCCTCGACGAGCCCACGGCGAGCATCGATGCCGAGGCGGAGCACGAGCTCTTCGAGCGGTTTCGCGCCCTGGCCGCCGACCGGATCGCGATCATCATCTCGCACCGCTTTTCGACAGTGCGTTTGGCGGATCGGATCGCGGTGCTTCACGGCGGTGCGATCGAAGAGCTGGGCAGCCACCGGGAGCTGATCGAGCGAAACGGCCGCTACGCCGAGCTTTTCAGATTGCAGGCGCGCGGCTATCTCGACTGACGGGCTTCAGGGCTATGGCTGGAAGGAGCCAATGTGCCTATTCTGGCCCAGGCCATGGTCTCCGAAGGTAGTAACCCAAGGATGGACTCGACCGTCACTTGAAGATCACCGCGCCCACAGCTGAGAGAGGTCGAGCTCGACAGCATCAAACGGCGCGGCTCTAATCTTGGCTTGGCTGCGGTAGGTAGTGACCAACTGCCAAACGTCGTTCTCCAAGCGGAATACCTCGACCGTCTGAACGATAGGGTTCACCAACCACGCGTGCTTCACGCCTTCACGCGCATAGATGGGCATCTTGTCCGCGCGGTCATCGGCTTCGGTGCTGGCGGAAAGCACCTCGCAAACCCAATCTGGTGCCAAGTCGTAGTAGGCAGGGGCGATATCGCCGCCGTATGCATCAGGCAACCGAGCTCGACGCCACCCAGCGAAATCTGGCACCAACTTGTCAGGTCGAGGACCGACGTGTAGCTCGGGTTCAAAGAGAATGACCCATCCCCCCGGTCCGCCGTTGCCGAGCATGAAAGAAGGCCCAAGAAGAAATCCTAAGCGCGAAGCGACGCTGGTGTGGGGTCGGGCGGGCCGAGGGCTGACGACGAGCTCACCATTGATGATCTCGGCGATCTGTTCCCGGGGAACGGCTTGGAAAGCCGCTTCGATCTCAGGCGAATTCCGTTCAGACCGATGAGCGGGCGCGAAGCGCGTGGACATGGCGAAAGCCTACTATGCAGCGGATGTTTTGGCACCCGGAGCTACCATCCCGAGGCCAAGGGGAGCCTGATTGTGCGAATAACCGCGCTATTCGCGGCTGAACTTGCAGCGGGGTCTTGAAAGAGCCTCGGCTCAGGTCTTGGGGTGCGCCAGGAGGAAGTCGTAGATCCGAACCGCCCAGTCGCCCGCGAAGGTCGGTACGTGACCGCCGCCATCGATCATCCAGAGCTCCACCGCGGAGTCTGGGCAGCCGGAGGCTCTGTCGATCCGTGTCTCGGCACCGGTCACCACCGTATCCAGGTCCAATCGTTCCCCGCTGTCGGCGAGCCCGGCCGTGCAGCGGTTCTTGGAGATCCAGGTCTCAATCGTTGCGTGCGCCGACGGGTAGGCGGCCGCGCCAGGGATGACCGTGCCGCCATCGTAGGAGATGGTGGAGTCCGAGCTGCCGTGAACCTGGAGGATCGAAACCGCTTCGGCAGGTTGGCAGCGGTTCACGTCCTTCCAGTTGGCGCCGGCCAAGCTGACGATGCCGGCCACCAGCTCGGCGCGGTCGCAGGCGAACCGGTGGGCCATGAAGCCACCGTTGGAGTGGCCAATGACGAAAATCCGCTTGTCGTCCACCGTGTGCTTGGACTGGACGTCCTTGATCACCGCCTCGATGTAGTCGACGTCCTCAATGGGCGCGCCTAGGAAGTTACAGCAGGCGTCGGTGGCATCCCAAAACCTCCTGTCCCCCACGTTGAGCGTGCCCTCCGGCAACGCGAGCAGAAAGTTTCGCGCCTCCGCCAGCGGGCTCAGACGAAAGTAGGCGTCCTGCTCGGCGCTGTTCGAGCCGAAGCCATGAAGAAGCACCACCAGTGGCACCGCCGTGCCCGACTGGTAGGCAGATGACACAACGGCGCGGTAGGGCCGCTCCGCCAGGATGTCGCATCCACTCCCCAACCCCAGCACTAGAAAGCCGACAAGAGAGAGCCGCAATAGGAGGTGCGGGGATTGGTGGGTCCATGCAGGGTGCATCTGAATGATGTGGCCAGTGTGCCATCGCTTGCTAGGAGGGTCCAATCCCGGGTCGCACCATCCAAGCTCGAAGGAAGCCGGCGACGATCATCTTGGAGACCTGAACCCCGCTATGAACACATTCATCGATTCTTAGGTTGGCGCTTACCCCATAACAACGAGTAGCTGCGAGCTGGACAGCGCGCCGAAGCTGTAGGGCTTCCGTCGATTGGACTTGGTGAAACGGAGGCGTTGCCCTTTCGTCGGGGCGAGTATATCTCGCACGCAACACGCCGGGATTGGTCGGCTTGCCCTCTTGGACGTCCTCCACCGAGAGGGCGCCGTACAGCAACTCGACTCCACCCGGGGAGCGCATATAGAAACAGTCCCTAGTTCCTTCACGATCCTCATCCAGCTCAAGGCGGGTCAGATCGACCCACTCGGGAATGGGGCTCCCGACGTTCAACCTTACGCCACCGAACACCCGATCCAGAATGGGGATTAAAGGTTCCATAATGCCTAGATTCGACATCGTATAGGCTCCCCCCGAGTGGAACGCCCGGTGTGCTTGGTGGATCAGCAATAACGCTTCGGCCGCTGTCGTTTCCATGCCGGGATCAATCTTGACGGCGGGTTCTGTTTCATAGAAACGCACGAGTTCAGCCCAATATCTGTCAGCGGACCCATCTTTAGCTTTTCCCGGCTCGTATCTGAAAACCAACAAGTTGCTCTGTGCGTCACTGAAGGTTGTGGACGATCGGTATTGACGATCATCATCGAGGGTCGCGCGCGATCGGTCTTGATCATCCGGGTAGAAACTCAGACTATTAAGATCAAACCAACGGGGCAGCAGCAATTTACTGGAAGGCAGATGAGAGAGCTGAATCGGATGAGCATCGCTGGACCCCTCAGCCAAAGCGAGCACCTGGTCTGCGGTGGGCTCAGACAATCCGGCCAAAAGTGATTCTTCTCTGAAGCGGGCTCGATGATATGGGCTCGGAAAGTCGAAGAGCGGAGCCGGTAGAAGACCGCGCACGAAGGCGCTTGCCGCGTCTGGGGTGATGATTCCCTCCGGAGATGCCAAGGCCGAAAGAAAGGCGGTGTCGGCGGCGGTAGGGCGGGTTCTGGACCCCGATCGCTTTGCTCCGGTCGTCGCGCGCGTGCCCCCGGTTCCTCCAGAGCCCGCCGACCTGAGCGAGGAACGGTCGGGCTCCCTGTGGTGAGCACGCCCTCCGTCCTCGAAAGTGTTTTCAGCTCGCAATGACGTTCTTCTGCAGCCGACAGTGACCCGCCCAAGCGCATTTGTTTTTAGACGACTCATGCAAGCTCCTATGTTCGCCTTAAGAACAGAGTGCCCCCAGTGGATCAAGAGAGCCCTTTTTTATTGTCCATCAAAATTCCTTATAATCTAATGACGCTCAAGGATGAGGTTTCCCCGAAGCACTAGGCCACGCGCCTCGCTCCACGAGCGGGGAGCTTTCTCACTGCGCGACGCCACTCCCGTCTTCCGACCGGTCCACCAGAGTGAAGCCGGGCGGCGGCGCCAGCTTGAAAGCGTCCGTGGACAGGGGCTGGTTCAGTAAAACCGTATCCAGCAGGGTCTTGGCTCCGGGCTGGTCGTCGATGCGCTGCTCCAGCGCCTTGGGAACGCAGAGCTTGAGCGAGGGCTCACAGTGCTCCTCGACCACCGCGACGCGGCTCCGGGTCGCGCTGTCGATCCGCTTCTCCAGGAAATCGAGCGACGGCCAGCGCAGGAGGTAGCGCACCTCCAGAGGACCCAGCGATGCGTCCTCCGCCCTCATGCGAAGCTCTACCGCCTGGGAGGCCCGGGGATGCTCAACCCGATGCGCCACCACCCTGTCTCTGGGCAGCAGCGGGGCTCTAAAGCCCTCGGGGACAAAGGGGGAGAAGAGCTGAGCCAGAAGACCCGCGAGTTGCGCCGGCTTGAGCTCAAGCCGCGTCCGCGTCAATCGCTTGAGCGGGCTCTCGAGCTGGTAGAGCCGCTCCCCGTCGAATGCCAGGCTGCGTCCTTCGGCCGACCGGACCCTCCCCAGCATCCGTTGAGGCGCCCGGTAGTCGAAGGAGAACCGGGCCTCCCGTCCTGCCTCCAACACGCGGCCATCCAGATGGAAGGCGAACAGCACCCGGTCGCGGTCCACCAGGCCCGACTTGACCTGAGAGAGGAGGGCGGTGTCGCTCTCCGCGATCGCTTCCGCGCCGCGGCTGCAGCCGAGCAACGCCGCCGCTCCCAACAGGGCATGAAAAAGGGCGGCCCGCCGAGCAGACCGCCCCCTGCGCTCCGGGTCCATGCGCCCGCCTACTTCACCGCCACCGCGGAGCCGGAGGAATGGGTGAAGCTGAAGAGGTTTAGGAGCGGGCCGGTGGCCGTGAAGACCCGGTAGATGCCGTGACGGGGCGTGGTGGAGGCCGACTTGAGCTCCACCTTGCTGGCGCCCATCGCCTTGGCCTCCGAGATCAGCAGCTTGTTGACCACCTGATCGAGGTCCGAATCCACGGCCTCCACCGCATGGAAGAGCAGGGTAAAGCCCACCGAGTTGGCCTGGATCACGCCGACCGGCTCACCCGACGCCTGGACCTCGTCCTTGTCGACGGCAGTCGACTCGATGCTGGTACAGCCGACGCACGACAGCGCGACCATAAGACTTATGAACGTGCGCTTCATCTGCGGACCCCTCTCCTGTTTAGAAACACCTCGGGCCTTGGGCCTCCGCGGCTCGTAGTGAACGGAGCCGCCCAAGTCAACCTCCGCGAGCGGAAGGCTCAACTGCGGGCGGCTACATTGAAAAGCGGGGCTCCGCCTGCTACCCAAAGGGCGATGGGGCATGGACTGTTCCGCTCTCTTCTGGCCGCAGATGGATCTGTGCCGCTTGCGTGGTGGCGTTGGTGCTCTGCGTGATGCCGGTGCCACCGACCCAGGTTGCCCTGCGATGACTCCCAAGCCTTCATCCGTGGAAGGGTTGTTGGGTGAAGGGAGCCCCCTCTCGGCGCTCCTTCCGCGGTTTCAGCCCCGTCCCGAGCAGCTGACGATGGCGCGAGCGGTGGATCGAGCGCTCCGGGAGCGGAGCTATCTTTTGGCGGAGGCGGGCACCGGGATCGGCAAGACCCTGGCCTATCTGGTTCCCGCGGTGCTCTCCGGCCGTCGGGTGGTGATCTCCACCGCTACCAAGACGCTTCAGGAGCAGCTCGTTCACAAGGACATTCCGCTCGTCCAGGAGATGTATGGGGAGATGCAAGGGTCGCTGCGGTTGCCCTTCGAGGCGGCGGTGCTGAAGGGGCGACAGAACTACCTCTGCCTCGAGCGCTTGGAGGGGTTCGATCAGATTCCTCCCGACGAGCCCCAATTCTGGGAGGAGATCCGGGACTGGGCTCAGGTCACCACCACCGGTGACCGCGCCGAGCTGGACCTTCCGGAAGGATTGGAGCTCTGGAAGCGGCTCTCCACCACTGCGGAGAGCTGCCTGGGACCGACCTGCCCCCGCTACCAGGCTTGCTTCGTCACCCGGGCGCGGAGCCGCGCCGCCGAAGCCCAGCTGGTGGTGGTCAATCACCACCTCTTCTTCGCGGATTTGGGGCTGCGCTCCGGTGGGCGGGAGGGGGTCCTTCCGGAGTACGATGCGGTGATCTTCGACGAGGCCCACGCGATCGAGGACATCGCCAGCGACTTCTTCGGCCACCACGTCTCTACGTGGGCTCTGGAGGAGTTGGTGCGGGACGCGGCTCCCTCCCCTCTCCAGGCACAGGACGGGCTGCGTGGGGCATTAAGCCTCTCGCTGCCGGGTCGCCCCGCCGCCCTGGCCGCGGCGGCACCCCGTCGGCTCGGGCTGGCGGAGTCGAGCAGTGTTCGGCTGGGACCGGGAGGAATGGCCCGCATCCTCGAGGAGTCTCAGGCGGTGCTCGAGGCGCTGGAGGCGATCGCCGCGGTCGGCTCGGATGCGGAGGAGCCGGCACTTCAGGCGCTATCCCGCCGCGCGACGCAGCTCCGGGACGCTCTCGCCTTCATCCGGGAGGCGGCGGGCTCGGATCACGTCTTCTGGGCCGAACGGCGCGGACGGGGGCTCTCCCTGAGAGCCGCGCCGATCGACGTGGCGGAAGAGATGCGCCACCGTCTCTACCCGGAGGTCGACACGGTGATCTTCACCTCCGGCACGCTGACCACCGAAGGGCGGTTCGACTTCTTCCAGCAGCGGCTTGGGCTCGGACCCGGGCTTGGGCCCACGGTGCGCAAGCTCAGGGTGGCCTCGCCGTTCGACTATCCTCGGCAGGCGGCGCTCTATCTGCCCCCACACCTGCCGATGCCCAGCGACGAGCATTTCGCGGATGCGGTCGCGGATGAGTTGGTGGCGCTCTGCACCCTTTCCGAAGGGCGCGCCTTCGCGCTCTTCACCTCGCTCAGGAACATGGAGCGGGTCTACAGGCTGGTCGCGTCGCGGCTCCCCTATCCATTGCTATTGCAGGGAACGCGGCCGAAGCGGGCGCTACTCGAGGCGTTTCGCGCCGAGCCCTCGGTGCTCTTCGCGTCACACAGCTTCTGGGAAGGGGTGGATGTCCCCGGGGAGGCGCTCTCCCTGGTGGTGATCGACAAGCTCCCGTTCGCCTCGCCTTCGGAGCCTCAGGTTTCGGCCCGGATCGACCGGCTGCGGGAACGGGGTGAAGACCCATTCGGCCGCTACCAGCTTCCGGAGGCGGCCCTGGCGCTCCAGCAGGGGTTTGGAAGGCTGATCCGTTCAGGCGATGACCACGGTGTGGTGGCGGTGCTCGATCCGAGAATCTCCACCCGATCCTACGGGCGGCTCTTCGTGGAGAGCCTGCCTCCGGCAACGCCGATTCGGTCCTTCGAGGCGCTGCAGCGCTGGTGGCAAAGAACGCGAGCGCCCTAAGCGGTCTTGGAGCCTGGAGCCTGGAGCCTGGCTACAGCTCGCGCGACATCAACAGTCGAAGCTTCCCCGACTTCTTGGAGACGACCGTTGCCACGGTTGTGAAGCCTGCCTTGCGGTAGAAGGCGACCGCGGGACCGTTGGCCGGATCGACGCGGAGCGCCAAGGTCTTCCGGTGCATGTCCCGAGCGACCTGGATCGAGTGGTCCAGAAGCAGTGTTCCCACACCTTTGCGGCGCAACTCCGCCTTCACCACGATGTTGCGCATATAAGCGGCGCCTGGAACCGGGCCGTCCCGCTCCACGGTGACGTAGCCGATCAGGTGGTTCTGAAGCTTGGCCACCTGCACGAACGGGCCGAGCTTGCTGATCGCCTGAAGGCTGTCTTCAGCCGATTCTCTCCGAGCCTTCCAGGGCTCCGACTGATTCCTGAGCTGCGATACGAGAGTGAGGTCTTCATCGCGCCCGCTCGAGAACTTCACGGCGCCATTCAGATCGTTGGGAAGGCTCTTCAAATCCAGGACCGGGGGCGCCGCAGCCTCTTTACCGACCGATTCCACCGATTTCATCGACATCTCCTCTCCACCTCCGCATGACCATCCATGGCGATGATATAGGGTCCCAAGCTCGCAGCGCACCCCCTTCTTCCTCGCACATCTTCAAGCAGACGCCGCCCCACGGAGCAGCCCCGCTTAAGCCTTCAACCGCCTGTTTGCTGAAGGTGAACACCACATGAGGCCGTCCAGGGCCCCTGATTCGAAGTATCTTTCGTGCCCAGCATCAGGTCAAAAATCAACGGATCGCGCCGGGGACTTTGCCGAAACTAAGGAGTAGAAACCCGTCGTGCCTTCCGAAACTTCCGAGCGGTCGCGGCTCGAGCGCTTTCTTTCCGCCTTCCCGCGGACAAGCCCACCTCGCGGTCCGGGCGACGACTGCGCCCTGCTCCCGGCGGGGAGGGGGGCGCTCTGTGTCACGAGCGATGCGCTCGTTGAGGGGGTTCACTTCCGCACCCGGAGCTTCTCCTTCCGCGACATTGGCCATAAAGCGTTGGCGGTCAACCTGTCGGACCTGGCCGCGATGGGCGCCCGTCCACGCTGGTTCGTCTGCTCG
>JBGTHI010000062.1:0-1643 GCA_041746295.1 Myxococcaceae bacterium | reverse complement strand
GCCACCGCCCAGCCAATACGAAGCTCCCTGCCCTTCCCCACCCAGGCAACCGCCATGAGAAACAATGCGCCGTACAGCCAGGGGAACAGCGCCAGGCTCACGCCACCTCCGAGCTCGCCTCCGAGCCCGTTTGGGGGAAGGAAGAGCTGCCCCGCGCCGGCGCCGACGAGCTGCCGATAGCTCGACGTCAGCCCGTAGGGCTGCTCGCTCAGCTTGAAGAGCGCGACGGCAAGCGCCGAAAAAGTCACTGCCCGGCCGACGCCTTTTCGTGCGCGAGAGAGGATCAGGAACGGCAGGAAGATCGCTGCAAACGGCTTGAGCATCAGCGACAGCGCCACCAGCGCGAAGACGCCGCCGTCCCAGCCCCTGCGCTCCAGGCGCCGGATGGCCAGGTAGAACGGCACCACTGCAATCCAGTCGAGCTGGCCTGAGTAGTACTGGTGAAACAGCAGCACCGGGCTGAGCAACACCGCCCTGCGCGCCTCGGGGGTCCAGGGCTCCCCTTTTCGCAGAAGACCGAAGCGAAGAAAGAGGAGATCCGCCACTAGCAGCGGCAACCGGATCAGCACGTAGCCGTATCCGTTTGGCTCGAACGGCGTCTCGGTCGCAAGTCCCCCGCCAAACCACTTGAAGACGAAGAAGGGCAGCGCATGCAGGTAGAGCAGCAGCGGTGGGTAGGGAAAGTCGGCGTCGGGGTGGAGCAGCGGCGCGTCCCAGGGGTTGAGCGCCGGTGCCGCGACGAAGCGTTGGATGAAGACGATGAACCGGAAGATGTCGTAGTGGCCCATCGTGAGCCCCACGGCGAGCTTCATCAGAAAGACGGCCCAGAGGAGCCGCCGGCTGCTCTTCTCAGGAGGCGCCTGGCGGACAACCCAAGCATGGGCGGCGAGGAGCGGCAGAGCCGCACATAAGGCGAAAATCGAGGGTGTCATTAGGGCGGCGCGAGAGGCTACCTCCTACAAAGCCTGGATTCACCGGTCCGTCACCTGAGTTCGCAGAACTGAGACGAGGTGATCCGGCAGGCCGACGTAGAAGGCGCCGGTAGATGAGCTCCTTCCGCATCTCTGCCGGACCTGTTGCCGCCTACGAGGCGGCGCCGCCTTCCCCTCCTCCTGCCGCCCTGCAGACCCCGACGGGCGCGAAGCGCGATCAATCACTGCAGCAAGACTTCTTCTCTCAGGGGGCGCGGCCGAGCTCGGGGCTGCCCGAGCTCAATCCGCCCCCTCCTGTGCGGGCGCCGCTTCGCGTGGGCGTGGATGTCGGCGGAACTCGCGCCCGCATCGCACTCCTGCGAGGCGAGGACATGGCGGTGCTGGGCACCAACGAGTGGTACCACCCCCGATCGCGTACGGAGGAGAGGGTGACAGTGACGCCGCAGCTTCTCACCGAGGCGCTGGCCCTGGGGATCCGCGACATCTGCGAGGATGTCGGCGTTCTTCTTTCGGATGTGGGCCATGTGAGGATCGGGATCTCGGGACCGGTCACGCCCGACGGAACGGTGATCTCCGCGCCCAACCTCGAGGCGTTCGAGCAGGTTCCCCTGGGTACGATGGTGAAGGAGGCGCTGGGCCATGGCGCGCCGGTCTCGGTGGCCAACGACATCGACGCCGCCGCCCTGGGTGAACGGGTGCTCGGCTCGGCGC
>JBGTHI010000061.1:0-3807 GCA_041746295.1 Myxococcaceae bacterium | reverse complement strand
CGTCCAGTCGTCGTCGCACACTCATTGCTCCGGGTTTTCGCAGTGGCCTCGCCCAGGCAAAACCCGGTAGTCAAAGGTGCGATCTCGAAAACTTACAGCGCTGATCAGTTTCGGATCTCCGAATTTGAGGACAGGCCCTAGTCGAGGTCGCCCAACAGCCCGCCTTGGCCACCTCTCCATGGGGGTAGAGGAGCTCGGTGTGGTCCGCCCGCCTGAGGGCTGCAAGCGTTGCAATGCGGCGCGCGCCCCGCCTGGCTCGTCCTCATGGTGTCTGGCAGGGGGCCTCGCTCGCTCAGCAGCTCGCCGAGGCGGTCGGCCTCGCCATTGTCGAGAACTCCGGAGGTCAGCAGGTCTACTACGCCACGAGCGGCCTCAGCATTGATCGGGGGGAGGGTAATGCCTGGAACGCGGTTGTTCCTGAAGTGAGGGTGGTGCCGATCGCCTTTGGCCCCAATGAGAGGGGGCCGGTGACCGTTTTCTTCGCCGGACGAGAGACCAATGCCGCCGACGCGGCTGCGGAGGGCTTCTTGTATGGGCTGCAGGAGGGGCTGCCGGAGGAACTGAAGGGTCACGCTGCGTTCAGTGTTCGCGCCATGCCCACCGAGGCGGTCGTGGACGACATGGTCAATCAATTGGGTATCGCCGAGGGGGGATACGAAGACTCAAGGGCCTTCCGGCCCGCAGTGGTGGCCGCCCGCTTGGAGGATGGCAGCATGGTGGAAGCGGCGGTTTCCCTGGCCACGCCGGCAGCGGCGGCTCGGCTCAAGCCGGTGTTCGAGACACTCCATTACATCACGCCGAGGGTGCTCAACGAAGCACGAAATAAACTCAAAGGAGATGGAGGCGGGAGGGCGTTGGCTCAGGTGATAGCCGCCGATGCAGACATCCGGGCACTCGCCGCGCTCGCGCTCAATCCACCACCGCGCTTTATCTATCCGCTCGATCAGCCGGTGGGCTCGCTCAATCTCGAGGCTCCCAATGGGGGGGTGGACTACCTAAATCGCCTGGCGCAGAAGCGGGAGTCGGTGGGTGGGGATTTTCTGCTTCCAAGAGCGGCAGCGGCACTCGCGGAGCGTTGGGCTCAATACACCGCTGAAGGGGAAGTCATCCCGAAGCTCTCCCTGCTGCGGTGGCTCAAGCTGCTGGGACACACGGCGAACCAAGCCCTGGAGGGAGCCATCAGCGGCGGTGATGAGGATCCTGCGAAGGCTGGAAGACGAGCGATCGATACGATTCAACAGGTCGTTGACTGGTAGCCTCCCCCGCCCGGCACGCCAATGGCCGGCAAGTCAGTGCAGCGGAGCGCGAGCGAATGGGGAGGACGGCGCTGATCAGCTTCGATAGGGGGCGGATCGTCGAGCAATATTTCAAGGCGACTGAGGAAATCGTCGCCTACCGCGGAGATGGCTGCATCGATCCGAGAGGGCATTAGTGAAGCTGCTGTGCGGGGGTTGATCGATCCGAGAGCGGCTGTTAGGTCCGGCGCCATTCAAGCTCAAGGAGCAGCGAATGGCCGCCTCTACTGCAACGCGTACTTCACCATCGGGCGAAAATGCGCACAGGGCCAAACGAGCGGTTGCGCCTTATCGCGAGCCCCTCCAGGCCAGGCATGGGGATCAGCAAGGCGCCCACCTGGCGGATACTCTCGAAGAGATCCTACCTCAGACGATGGTCGCAGGAACTGGAGCCGAGCGGGTCTGGTATGCGACCAGCGGACTGAGCGTTGGACGCTTTTTCAAGGGAATCGATCTGGCGACCGATCATGAGGTGAGGCCGATCGCCGCGGCCCCGGTTGCCACGGGTGCGGCACCTGCCGTCTGGCTAGGTTCGAGCCCTGCACGTCCCGAAACTGATGCCGGCGCCACCTTCCACCGATTCGCTGCCGCTTCGACCGAGGAGGCGGTTCTGGATGCCGTCCGCAAGCTGGGTTACGACACCTTCTCCCCCGGGATTGTCGTAGGGCGCTGGCCTGCCGATAGCCTCGCTCCTATCAGGGCACTGGGTGTGGTTGCGACCGAAGCGGCGGTTGAGCCCTTGTTGCCGATCTTTGCCAAGCTTGAGGTGGTCACGCGAGAGCTGCTGGGGCGGGCCCGGCAGCAGCTCAACGACGGCGGAGAGAGTGACGCGCTCGACGCGGTCGTTCGGGCCGTCTCTGCTGCCCGGTCGCTGGCGGTGCTTCTCCTGAACCCGCCCTAGAGCTACGACTATCCCGTGGTTCCTCCGGAGGATCCCCTCGATCGGGATGAGCTCCATTCGATCGGCTATATGACCCGGGTAGCAACAGCCCGCAGCTCGATGCCCGACTTCACCCTGCCCGAGATTGCGACCGATCTCGCGAGATTCTGGTGGCTCGCCTCGCCAGTTGACGAGCCGGTGCCGGAGCTCAACAGGCTCAGGGGAAGCGGCCTGGTCTCGGAGCAAGCAGGTGAAGTCCTGGGAAATGCCTCGACCGATCAACGGCCCCCGGCAGATGAACGGCGAGATGCGGTCCAGATGATGGATCAGGCCTTCTGGTAGAGAGGGTCAATTCATCTTGCCTCTGCGCTCAGGGTCGACGGTAGACCACCACTTGGGGTGTTTCGTCGAGGTAGAGCCCGGTGACCGGCTGTTCGGTCCGGAAGGCGTTCCAGATCTCCAACTCCTGCTCACGGAACTCCTGGTGGTACTGGTAAGCGGCGATCTCCGCGCCGGCCGGTCCTGAGGGGTGCAGGTCGCGCCGGAGCAGCCCGTTCTCCTGGTAGTCGCGAAACGAGTAGCCGTTCACCTCGTGGAGGTAGACCCCGGCGTTCTTCGAGGCGTGCTCGTTGATCCACGGGAGCACCCCGGTCACGTTGTTGGACCAGAACTGCCGCTGCATCCCAAGGCTCGCCGCGCCGGGCAGCCCTCCCGCCAGCTCCGAGTAGAAGCTGGTGCCGTAGGGATGCACCCGGACGAGGCCCCACAGCGCCGGGCCGAGCAGGCCGCCGAAGAACAAGGTGACGACCGCCGGTTGGACCCATCGGCGCTTCGGCATCAACCGGAGCAGGAGCGTCGTCACTCGCGCCACCGACTGGCCGCCGAGCAGCGCCAGGAAGGGCATCGAGGGGAGCCAGTGCTTCACGCCGCCGAAATGCGGCACCGACGGGTGGCTGATGATCGCGATCGAGGCGAAGGCATTGGCGCCGACGAGCCACTCACTGAAGTCGAGCCTTCTCGCCCGAGATAGAGCGCGCCCCACCCAGGAGAGGGTCCCCAGCACCATCGGGGTGAACAGCGTCAACGGCACCGTCAGCGCGGTGACGATCAAGACGTAGGCCAGCGGGAACGGCGGCTGGCGCAGGAGCTCGCCCAGGTAGAACCAGGCGTAGTGGTGGTGCCGCGCGTGGAAGGCCAGATACCAGGCGGTGCGGTCCACCGGGTGGTGCCAGAGGTAGGGCCAATGGGCATAGAAGATCGCCGGCCCCATCGCAGCCATTGCCCAGAGCGGCGCCAGCGCGCGAAAAGCGGGAGGGCAGTGCCTTCGCAATCTCAAGAGGTACCTGAGCGAACAGGCAATCCAGAAGGGCGCCAGCCAAAGCTGGAAACGTTCGGGCCCGACGTAGGCGTACAGCCCGGCGTAGGTCAGGAGAACCACGCCGGTGGCCACGAGCAGCTTCGCGCCTTCGCGCAAGGCTTCCGGCGAATCCTTCAGCTCGCGCCATGTCCTGGCAACCGCGAACGGCGCTAGGACGACGGGTAGGAAGAGAGCGTTGTGCTTGGTGGCCATGGACAATCCGAAGGCGGCGCCGCACCACAGCCAGCCCCATTCGGTGCGCGGCGCCCGCCAGA
>JBGTHI010000060.1:0-2171 GCA_041746295.1 Myxococcaceae bacterium | reverse complement strand
AGGGGTGTCCATTTGGGACGGATTGGCTTCTTGAGCAGCTTCATCCGGGCCTGCTCGGGAGTTCGGCCTCCCTTCTTCAAATTGCAGCGCACACACGAGCAGACCACGTTCTCCCAGCTGGTCCTTCCACCCTGGGTCCGCGGCACGACGTGATCCAGGTTCAGGTCGCTGCGGGGAAGCTCCTGGCCACAGTACTGACAGGTGTCCTGGTCGCGCGCGTAGATGTTGAGCCGGGAGAACCTCACCCGGATTCTCGGCAGGTGCTCGTAGGCGGAGAGAACCAAGACCCGGGGAATTCGGATGTACTGCCTAGAGGTCATCACACTGTCGTGGTCGACGGCGCTGAGCGCCGCCCAGTCATCAAACTCGTAGAGGCGGTATTGCCGGTCGATAGCCTTGGCGACGCCCTGGTAGAGCATCGCGAACGCGCGTTTGACGGAGGTGATGTGGATCGGCTGATAGTGGCGGTTAAGGACCAGTACGTGTGTGTCCAGCATCACGCTCATTGTAGCGCCGTGGGGTGTCCTCCGCTCTCCCCCTTTTGGGAAGACTGCGCAACCCTCGCCGGCACCCCCCTCCCGTATAAGAGCTGATAGGTGTTGTAGGTTCGGAGCACCCGTTTGACGTATCCGCGCGTTTCGGCAATCGGAATCTCCTCCACCCACTCATCCAGCGGGCGGTTGGGCGTCGCGGCTCGCCAGCGGTTCACACCCCCTGCCCCGGCGTTGTAGCTGGCGATGGCATAAGGGAGGTTTCCTTCGAACTTTCGGACCAGGCTCCCCAGATAGGCCGCACCGAGGCGGATGTTGAGCTCCGGCTCGAGCAGCGCCTGGGTCGAGACCCGTTTGAGCTTCAGGCTCCTCGCGACCGAATTCGCGGTTGCCGGCATCAGCTGGGTGAGCCCCAGTGCTCCCGCCCAGGAGAGCGCTTTCGGGTCGAGCGCGCTCTCCTCCCGCATCAGCGCCTGTAACAGATCTGGATCGAGCTTCGCCTCGGCGCAGTAGCGCTCGATCAATGTCCGGAAGGCGTTGGGATAGGCCGCCTCCCATACCGCCCGGTTCTCGCGGGCGATCCTGCCGCTGAGGTCACCCCGAAGCGAGGTGCGAGCCACCGCGTGCGCGGATCGCGCGTCATCGGAGAGCACCATCAACTGCACCAGCAGGCGCCGGTCGCCCATCGGGAGGTCGTTCCGCTTCACCGCAAGAAGCTCGGCCGCTGCGCCCTCCAACAGCCCCATCCGGAGCAGTTCCACGCCGGCCATGAAGTGGCTGTCCTCCCCTACCGCGACCGCCTCCATCGGCCACGGCGAAGAAGGCTCCGCGGCCATCTGCTTGAGCTCGCGTTCGAGGACCGCCAGCTTCTGGGGGTCGAGCTCCGACAGCCGCTGCCGGCTGATCAGACCGTAGTAGGTGGCCGGGCTGGCCCGCGCCACGGCGAAAAACTCCCGAACGGCGGCGGCGCGGTCTCCACCATCCAGGCGGTCCCGTCCACGCCAGTAGCGCGCGCGATCGCTCTCGTAGCTCTCCTCCGCGTCGGCGAAGCGCCGCTCGATGATCCCAAGTACCTTGCGGGCGGCATTCACCTTGCCCTGCGACCGCCGCAGCCAGAAGGACTTGAAGAGCGCCTCGGCGGCGAAGTCTCCGTCCGGATAGCGCTCGGTGACGTCGTCCAGCAGTGCGATCGCGACATCGGGATGTCCCTGTTTCAACTCCAACTCGGCGGAGAAGACCAGGGCGTCGTCAGCGAAGGGGTGCTCCGGATAGTCACGCGCCAGGCGCTGGTAGGCGGCAAGGCCAACCTCCGAATCGACGATCGATCCGGAAGAACCCAGCACGTAGAGTGCGCGCGCGAGGAGCTCGGGCTCCTTGCATAGCGCAACCACCGGCTGGAGGGCGGCTAAGGCCTGGGTGTGCTCGCGCTCCTTGCGCAGCCCCTTCCCCAAGGCGAAGTGCGCACGGCACGCCAGCGGATCGGGCAGCTTGAGCTGGGCGGTCAGCGGCCGCAACGCGCCTAAGGCCAACTTGTTTCGATGGGCCTCCAGCAGGGTCTCGGCCCTGACCACCTGACTCTCCGCTCCCGGCGGCTCTCCTCCCCACCGCGCCCGACCGAGCTCCGCGAGCGGCGACAGTGGATGGCTGGCCCAGAGCTGCGTCAGCGCATCGCGCTCCACC